>JAHDQF010000064.1 GCA_018433945.1 Proteiniphilum sp.
GCCGGTTTTGGATGCCATCACCAGTGCAAGGGGTTGGATCAAAAGCACCAAAGAGAGCCTGATCGTTCGGTTGGAACCACTGGAAGTTGCCCGGTTTAAAGACGCGCAGGTGCAGTTGTGCCGGAAAATGAACAATGAGAAAATAAAATTACCCAACGGGAAGTTATTGAAATTTGACGTAGGGAGTGATCCCTACAGTGTCCAAAAATAAATCTATAAAATGGTGAAGTCTGTAATTAGTATAAGCAGTGCTGCTGTTCCTGTAAGAATTTTTTTTGTTTTCATCATTTTTCATTTTAAAATTCGCTTCAAACTTACGCTCCCTGCATCGCGTTGCAAAAACTTTTCATTCAATGACACATTCTTTAATACAAATAACCTGACAGGTCAATAAGCGACATGTTGAATATTTTGGCCATTTGTTGAAGTTAAAACGGCGTTGGTTTAAACGGTTCAGCCAGAATTGCTTAATTTTGTAATTTTGCCGGATGAAGAAAATGCTGTTACATATTAGCGTATGGTTAGACCTTGCCTATTTCCAGTATATTTTCTTCGCGTTGTTTTTGCCCTGGGAGATGGCAGCCGGCAGGGCTGTGAACAAAGTGGCCGATCAACTGAGAATACAAACAGACAGATAAAGATAGAAAAAATCTATTTCATATTGACGGGAAAACAGTTTGATGTTATGTTATTTATATATATATTTGCAAAAGAGTATAAATAAAAACAATTAAAAAAAAGTAGCATTATGAAAACATTGGATTATTTAAGTTTAGACCCCAAGAGTGTGAATAAGACTGTTGACGGACTCCAGGAACTGCTGGCCAGCTTGCAGGTTTACTATACCAACCTGCGCGGATTCCACTGGAACGTGAAAGGTATGATGTTCTTTGGAGCGCATGCACGTTTTGAGGAGTACTACGACGATGCAGCTGAGAAAGTTGACGAAGTAGCAGAAAGAATCCTGATGCTGGGCGGTGTGCCTGCTCACAACTTCAGTGACTATCTGAAAGCATCGGCCATCAAAGAGACAAAAGTGGTCAGCGACCACAACGAGATTTTAAAACTGATCCTCGACAACCTGAAAGTGTTGATCGCCTTGGAACGCAAGGTGCTGAAGACCGCCTCCGAGGGGGATGATGAAGGTACCGTAGCCCTGATGAGCGATTTCATCTCGGCACAGGAGAAAACCGTATGGATGCTCACTGCCACTCTTTCATAATAAGCGTCCCTGCCAGGCATATTGAAAGCCGTTCCGCCAGTGTGACAGGAACGGCTTTCTGCTCTTAAGGACACGCCTGGAATATCTTTTGCTGTTCAGGGAGACATCCTATCGGTTTCCGATGAAAGTGTGAAACTGCTGTCGGTAGGTCTCCCCTACCGGTATCTGCTTCTTGCCGATCACGATACGGTTCTTGTTGATGCTTACGATTTTCTTTTTGTGTATAATGTAAGAACGATGCACACGCATAAAGCGATCGGCGGGCAGCTCTTCTTCGAGCTGTTTCAGACTCATCAGGGATAAGATGGGCTTGGGATCATGCTCCGTGTATATTTTTACATAATCCTTCAATCCCTCTATATACAAGACGTCATCATACAAAATGTGAACGAGTTTATATTCCGATCTCACGAAGAAACCCACATTCTCCTCTGTTTTTTCGCCTTTCGGTTTAACCTCAATCATTTCGAACCAGTCTAAAGCTTTGCGGGCGGCTGTGAGGAACTCATCAAACGAAAAAGGCTTCAATAGATAGTCGATAGCGCTCACCTTATACCCTTCCAGGGCATATTCGCTGAAAGCAGTGGTGAAGATGACCCGCGTATGGCGACTGAGGGTACGAGCCAATTCCATTCCATTGATTTCGGGCATCTGTATATCCAGAAAAAGCAGATCGACCTTGTTCTCACCTATGTGCCGCATTGCCGAAAGTGCATTGCTGTATTTGCCGGTAAGCCTGAGAAAAGATGTTTTCTGCACGTACGACTCCAAAAGAGAGAGAGCCAGCGGCTCATCATCCACGATCCAGCAGTTCAGTATCATCCTGTTGTTTTTTTGTATCAATCACAAGCACGGTGGAGTAAACATCGTCCTCAATGGTCGTGTGCAACAGGTAGCTGTCCGGATAAAGAAGCTCCAGCCTTTTTTTCACCAGCTCCAGTCCGATGCCGCTGCCACTTTTATCATCATCCGATTTGGGGAAATAGCTGTTCCTGCAGACAAACTCAACCTTACCATCGGGATGTTCCCTGAGCGAGATGTCAATAAACGATGGTTTGTCACCGCTGACACCATGCTTGAACGCATTTTCGATCAAAGATATGAAAATAAGTGGAGAAATGAGCCTGTTTCCCGTTTGGGAATAGGAGAAATTGGTGGTGAGCTTCACATTATCGGCCAGACGGATGCGCATCAGTTCGATGTAGTTTTGCATGAATTCCGCTTCCTGACGCAACGGTACGTACGTCTGATTATTGTCGTATAACAGGTGTCGCAACATTTTGCTTAGGTCCGCCACTGCCTGTTGTGCCTTGGGAGGGTTAAACTCAATAAGGGCATAGATATTGTTGAGCGTATTGAGCAGAAAATGCGGGTTGATCTGGTTCTTCAGGTTCTGCAATTCCGCTTCCGATTTTGCTTTTGCCAGTTCCTTGCGCTCATTCTCTACCTCAAACCACCGTACCGTCATTCTCAATGCCACACTCAATCCCACCATTAAAAAGAGGGAGGTGAAATTGTAGATGATAAACAACCAGGGAAAGAAATGATTGCGTCTTCCACGCCCTCTCGGCCTCATATGAGGCATCAGGTATCCAAGCAATTCTTTGCCGTAATGCATCATAAATGCCACGGCAACAATCAACAGGATATTATAAAGAATGAACTCCCTGGTTTTCCCCTTGTACAAGAATTTATCGATCAGGAAGAAATAGTTCAGGTAAAAGACCAGCATGAATCCCAGCATATCGGGAATTGATCGTAGAAAGGGACGCCAGGTAAACACCTGCTCAGGATCCATAAAAAAGTAGGGGAGAATGAAAATCACTCCCCATAACAGCAGGTGGACATATACGTTGTTCCATCTATTTCCCGGCTTTTGCTTCAAGGCATGACCCATAGTGACATTGTGATTTAATTGTTATGATCTCTTCAGTCACCTCTGTGAAATCTTCCGGAACCTCTCCCCGGCATCATATCACTTTGAGTGGCACCCCCTTTAAAGATATTAAACCGATAGATGAAATGCACCATAAAATAACTGGTAAGCGTGTTTGTTGTTGTATCCCGAATGTAGTTGGATGTCACGCTTCTGCTGATGTTGCTACGTTGTTGCAGGATATCATATATCTTAAAACGAATGGTGCCGTTCTTTTGTTTAAACAGTGTCTTCTGAAGGGAAGCGTTCCAGAGCCATTCGTTTTGTTCAAACCCATCGGTATAGCCCGAGTTGGTGGAATAATTGATGTCGCTCTCCAGGGTCAGATCCCATGGCAGATAGACAGTGGTGGAGGCATTGCCTCCATAGTTGAGGTAGTTCTGATCCTGCTGCCCCTCCAGGCTGTTGGTCACGTTGTTGTAGTTCACATTGCCTCTTATTGCAAAATCAAACTGGTCGGAGCGGTAATTGAGACCCAGCACCTCCGAAAGTGAGATCCGTTTGTTGGTGTTCTTTTCGTTGTTGGAGAAGCCATTGGTATTGCTGTAGCTGGCGAAAGACATATTGAAAACAGAGAACTTGATATTTTTCAAAGGTACATTGAGCATCATCCGCCCGTTTGCGTTCCAGTTTCCTTCGACATTCCTGTAGGTTGTCTCCTTACGGCCTGTGGAAACATCGGTAAAGGTGGATGACACAATATCATTGGTCATATAGCCAAAGTTGACAAAAGTTGCAAATGAACTGGCTTTTTCCGGATTTGACTTCTGGTAGCGGATGTTGAAACGATGCTCGAACGAGGGCTTCAGGTCCGGGTTACCGTAGCTGATGTTAAGCGGGTTGGAAACATCCACCACCGGAGAGAGTTGTGAAAGCGATGGCTGCTCGGTGTCGCCTAAGTAACGGAGACGCAGGTTGTGGGTACGGCTCCAACGATAGTTAAGCTGGGCCATGGGCGCATAGTTGATTACATCCTGCTTTCCGTCATAAATCATATCCGATCCGATAAATGTTTTGCTGCGGGAAGAAGAGGGTTGCATGGAGAAGCCGAGCATGTAGTCGTAGTTCTCCCTCACTCCCTTGAAGTTGGCTTCGATCTCCTGTCCCACGAAATTGTTTTCAAGACGTTTGCTGTAAAGGGTGTCGAGGATGGTGTAGTTCCCCGCGTCATCCCTGGTGCGGGTATCCTTATCCGACTCCGACCTATTCTGATTGTATTGATAGGCCAGCTGCAGGAAATGGCTGTCACCCAGCGGCTCCACGTAGGATATGTATCCCCGCCACGACTGATTGTCGCTGGCGTTGGTGAAACGTTGGTCGATCATATCATCGGGTCGCATACCATTGTAATAGGTGCCGGAAACACTGGTTCCGCTGTTGTCAGAATCGCCGGTTTGTCCTCTCAGCTGTACGCTCAATATCCTGCCCTCTTTACCCAACTCACGACTGGCATCAAGCCTGAATGAGAGATCCTTACCCTCTCCTTCGGAAAAATAGTCCGACTCGCCATAATTGATGGTATCTCCTTCCAGTTCACTGGCAGTGAAGAAGTCGCCCGTTTCATTGCGCCGGTTGTCGTAAAAAGATACTCTTGGGCGGAAAATAACCCTTGTGATGGAATCGGGTTCCCATTCCAGTCGGAGATCCATATTGAAATTCTGACTTTTACTGTTCGCACGATTGCTTTCGTCCTCCAGCGTATTGCCGGCACTCAGAATGTTCTGGGTGAAGACATCCGACAATACCTGATTGTCGGTATAGCCATAACGAATGTTGCCTCCTAATTTTAGTTCAGGCGTGAACTGCTTGCTGAAATTTCCTCCTACATTGGCCGAAGTGGAAATGCCGTTTCTACCGCCAAACATTCGTCCGCGACCGCCCATGCCGCCAAACATGGAAGATGCCAGATCCGAAAAACCAGCATTATTCGTATTATTGATTCCCCCGATAAAGGTATACTGATCTTTGTCTTTCATGTAATTGACCATGGCGTTCCCTTCGTAGCGCTCCTCGCTTCCATACCCCGCAAAAGCGTTTCCGAAAAGCCCCTCTTTCATGCCGGGACGGACAGTGAGGTTAATGACGTTCTCCTCCTCCCCGTCGTCGAATCCGGTCATCTGTGCCTGCTCCGACCTTCTTTCCAGCACCTGAAGCTTATCGACCATCTTGGCAGGGAGATTCTTTGATGCCACTTTCGGGTCGTCGCTGAAAAACTCTTCGCCATCGACCAATATCTTGGTGATCTCCTTGCCATTGACCGTGATCTTTCCTTCCGCATCGATCTCCACACCCGGCATCTTCTTGAGCAGATCCTCCACCACTGCACTTTCGGTCACCTTATAGGAATTGGCATTGTATTCCAGTGTATCACCCCTGACGACGATCTCAGGCGCCTTGGCTGTTACCACCGTTTCGGAGAGCAGAATATTGTCGTTGCTCAGCATGATATTTCCCAGTTGCAGGCCCGGTCGGGATGAAGTTACCTGCACATCCTGATACACATCATTATAGCCAACGTAGGAAATATGTACGATGTATGATCCATTTCTCACCGGAATTGTGAACACACCCTCTTCATTGGACGCTTTCCCGGTCACAAAAGTGCTGTCACCCTGTTTCAGTATACGCACGTTGGCCTGCGCAACAGGTTCCTCCGTCTCTTTATCGATCAATTTTCCGGTGATGCTGCCGCCGGATTGGGCCTGTGACATCATCGGCAATGTGGCAAACAGGACGGAAATCATTAATAAATATACTTTCTTCATAATGATGTTGTCGTGGCGAAAACTCAATAAACTGATTTCAATTTGCTTACAAAAATAGACGCTATGGATATATCCCGCAAAAGAAATAGACAAACTACAAGATTTCATCGACCAATGAAGGCTTTCACACAATCAACCCCATTCAAAAAGAGACTCAACACCCACCCATTGCAGTAGGTGGGTTATTCTGCGACTAAAGCCGGCGGTTTTTTATCGCAACGTCTGGGAATAAAAATGCAATTCTGCTTTATTGTTGTCTATTTTTTTTAATTTTGCACGCGATTCCATTGTCAAATAAGAATTTCGATATTCATTCAGCCAATAAATCCATTTATTTATGTTAAAATCGTTGAAAAGTGAAGACTGGGTAGCCACCTTGATGGGTGCCGTCATCCTGGTGCTGGTGATTCTTGTGCCTTCGGTAATGAAGAATTACACATATATGTCAATGACAATAGCCATTTTGGCTTATCTGGGATATCTCTTTATGGGAAACAAAGACAATGGAAGGTTCCTGCTCTCCTTTGCGGTAGTGTATCTGTTGGCCTGGCTGGCCACCTATATTACCGGTCTTGCGCCCATCAGGACCATCGGATTGGAATCTGTTTTTTTCGCCGTCATCATCGGCTTGCTTATCCGTAATACCGTGGGACTACCCAAGTGGCTGGCACCCGCCGTAAAAAGCGAATATTACATCAAGGCGGGGTTGGTAATTCTGGGCAGTTCCATCCTTTTCAATGAGATCATGAAAGCCGGCGCCCTGGGAATGGTGCAGGCGATCATTGTGGTTCTATCGGTATGGTTTTTCAGTTTCTGGATCGCCGGCAGAATGTTCCGGATTGACAAAGAAATGTCCACATTGCTCTCGAGCGCCGTTTCCATTTGCGGTGTTTCCGCAGCCATTGCGACCAGTGGCGCCATCAAGGGAGACCCGAAAAAGCTCTCTTTTGTGATTTCATTGGTGTTGATCATCGCTATACCCATGATGTACCTGTTGCCCTACCTGGCTCAATGGATGGGGCTGAGCGAAGAGGTCGCCGGCGCCTGGGTGGGTGGCACCATCGATACCACAGCCGCAGTGGTAGCCTCCGGAAAGTTCATCGGTGAGACCGCCGAGCAATATAGTGTCATCATTAAATCTGCACAGAATGTATTGCTGGGCGTGGCTGCCTTTGCGATTTCCATTTATTGGTCGTACAAGGGAACCAACAGTGATATCCGTCCTTCGGGCCGCATGCTGTGGGATCGGTTCCCGAAGTTTGTGATCGGTTTCCTGATTGCTTCACTGGTTTTCAGTTTCGCCTTCGATGCCGAAACAGGGAAAGCGTTGTCGGGTGTGGGTAATAAAGGTGCACGCAGTCTGCTGTTCTCACTGGCCTTTGTCTGCATAGGGTTGGAAACCGACTTTCGTTATATCTTCAAGCCGGAGAATGCCAAATATATCTGGTCATTCCTGACAGCGCAGACCTTCAACATCCTGCTCACCCTGCTTGTCGCCTGGTTGCTGTTCAGAAGTATCTGATAAAAGTTTCGGATAGAAGTAGATGATCAAAAAAAGCTAAAACAAAACCACACTTTCATCTGTTCAATGGGGATCCACATCGATCAAAAACTCTTATGTAACTCTTTATTCACCTTTTTGTCAAAACTTTTTTGAGAGGGTAAAGAAGCTATTCCCCAATGAAACAATTTATTCGTGTTCTCATCAATATTTCAGTTGCCAATACAAGCACTTATCTGCTCTGGAGCGCCTTTTCATTCTGGATATACCTCGAAACCCGGTCGGTACTGGTACTCTCCGTTTTGAGCGGTACCTACATGCTGCTGGTCACTCTTTCCAGCATGTTTTTCGGGACAATTGTAGACAAGCACAAGAAAAAAAGAGTGATTGCCGGAGCCTCGGTGGTGACCATGGCTTTGCTGTTGATAGCAGGTGCCATTTTTTTTCTGTCCGACACGGCCCATCTTGCCGACATGTCATCGCCTGTTTTCTGGCTTTTTTCGCTGCCTTTATTACTCAGTGCACTTACCGGCAACCTGCGGTCCATCACACTCTCCACCCTGGTGAGTATTCTCGTCCCCAAACAGGACTATGGCCGTGCCAACGGACTGGTGGGAACGATACAGGGTTTTGGAATGATTGCCAATACCGTGTTCAGCGGTCTCATCATCGGTTATCTGGGAATGGATTGGGCCATTATGATCACCTTGCTGTTGTCGGCGGGAACACTTGTCCATCTTTTTTTTCTGACCATTCCCGAAGAGCATATTGTACACGACCCGCTCCTGCATAACAGACAGATTGACTTCCGGGGAGCCTTCAGGGCGATCCACTTAGTGCCGGGATTGATGGCACTCATTTTCTTCACCACCTTCAACAATTTTATCGGGGGCGCCTTTACCGTGTTACTTGATCCGTATGGACTGACACTTTTTTCGGTAGAGCTTTGGGGAATTATCCTGGGCTTCACCGGCACCGGATTTATTTTGGGCGGATTACTTATCGGCAAACTGGGGTTGGGGAAGAAACCGCTTCGGTCCTTGCTCCTTGGCTACGTGTTCATCAGTCTCATTTGCATCTTCTTCACCCTGCGGGAAGGGTCGGTTTTATTTGTGGGAGGAATGTTCCTCTTTATGCTCGTTGCACCGCTCATTGAGGCGGGTGAGCAAACCATCATCCAGACCGTGGTGCCCAAACCGAAACAGGGCCGGGTCTTTGGATTCGCTCAGACTGTGGAAGCCGGTGTCACACCCGTCTCCATCTTTATCATCGGCCCGCTGGCGCAATCCGTTATCATTCCTTATATGCAGCGCGATGCGGGCAAAAAGGCTTTTGGATGGTTACTGGGTGAAGGCGATACGCGTGGCATTGCACTCACTTTTGTAATAACAGGTACTTTCATGCTTTTGTTATCACTCTTCGCCTTTCGCACGAAAGCCTACCACATCCTTTCAACGTCGTACAAGAGAAACATGGTGAAAGAGGAATGATCTTGCGAACCACGATGGCACGAAAGCCTGTTCAGAGTTCCCCGGCCAATTTCAGCCACCTGAAGATAGCACGTTCCCCCGAAATATCTGCCCAGGCGTCCACATTAAACGTAAAGCAGGCCGCAGAAGAAGTAGGCAGATTGTCAAGTTTCACACCCAAATCATTGATCAGGTCGGTTATTCCCGGGTTGTGTCCCACATACAGACAGTTGTCCACATCATCCGGTAATTTGGAAAGGACATTCATAATCCACTTGGCCTGTGCAAAATAGAGGTTCTGATTGGTTTGAATCTCCTCTTCGGGATAGCCGATTTGTTGCGCGGCAAGGATGGCCGTTTCGTGTGCCCTTCTTGCCGATGAGGAAAGAATCAGGCCGGGTACGCCCGCTCTCTTGAGGATATAATTTCCCATAGCGGCAGCATTTTTGCGGCCACGACCGGTAAGGCCACGATCGTAATCATCCTTAGCCATTGTATCGTGTTCGGCCTTGCCGTGCCGAAGAATTATCAGTTGCTTCATTCTATTTATTTGTTCCTTTACTGAGACATTCGTCAATCATCAGCGTGCAAAAGCAAGGATCATTTTTCAGATACACCAAAGGGAACAGCCATCGTTTGATTGAATACAGGTGATGTTCGTGAATAAGATCAATCCCAGCTTAAGATCACTTTTCCGCACTGTCCGCTTTCCATCACATCGAATCCCTTTTGGAATTCATCGATATGATATCTGTGTGTGATGACGGGCGTCAGATCAAGGCCTGAAATAAGCATCTGTTCCATCTGATACCACGTTTCCCACATCTCACGGCCATAAATTCCTTTCAGGGTAAGTGCCTTGAAGATAATCTCGTTCCAGTCGACCGTGGTGTTATTGGGCAGAATCCCCAGCAACGAAATCTTGGATCCGTTGTACATGTTGTCAATCATCTCGCGGAAGCCTGCCGGTGAACCGGACATCTCAAGACCTACATCGAAGCCGCGCATACCCAACTTCTCCACTGCCTGAGCAATGGTTTCCCCTTCAGAGCGGTTGACGGTAAGCGTAGCCCCCATCTTCCTGGCGATATCCAGCCGGTATTCGCTCAAATCACTCACCACGATATAACGTGCACCCGCAAAACGACAGATGGCCGTGGCCATGCTCCCGATAAGACCTGCACCGGTTATCAGTACATCTTCGGCAATCAGCGGAAACGACAGGGCTGTGTGGGTGGCATTCCCAAAAGGGTCCATGATGGAGGCAATCTCATCGGGGATACGCGGGTCAAGCTTCACCACGTTCGATGCCGGCAGGGAGAGATATTCAGCAAAGGCACCATCGCGGTTTACACCCACCCCGATGCTGTTCTCGCAAACATGAAGTTTGCCGCGGCGACAGTTACGGCAGTGCCCGCAGGCAATATGGCCTTCACCGGTTACACGATCACCCACCTTCAGGTTTTCCACGCCACTACCCATATCCACAATCTCACCCACATACTCGTGACCGATGGTCATGGGTGTCCTGATGGTCCTCTGCGACCAGTCGTCCCACTTGTAGATGTGCAGATCGGTGCCGCAGATCGATGTCTTTTTAATTTTGATGAGTACGTCATTCACCCCGATGGAGGGAACGGGAACCTCTTCCATCCAGATACCTTTCTCCGGACGCAATTTTACCAGTGCTTTCATATCTATTTAGCTTTTAGCGGTCAGCGATCAGCTTTCAGCTTTTGGTGCTGAAGGAGACTACGGATAGCCGTTGAACTGTTATAATGTTATATGATCTCCAGTTTTTTCCCTACCCTGGTGAAGGCGGCGATGGCGCTGTCGAGGTGGCCGCGGGTATGCCCGGCCGAGAGTTGTACCCTGATACGAGCCTGCTCTTTCGGCACAACGGGGTAGTAGAAGCCGGTGACATAGATCCCCTCCTCCAGCAGTTCGGCGGCAAACTGTTGCGACAGCTTGGCATCATAAAGCATCACAGCGCAGATGGCCGACTGTGTGGGCTTGATGTCAAAGCCGGCATCCTTCATGCGCCGCACGAAATAGTCCACATTCTCGTGCAGCCTCTCCTGCAGCTCATTCGACTCCTGCAGCAGATGAAATGCCTCAATGCCTGCCGCGGCCACCAGGGGCGGGATGGAGTTGGAGAAGAGATAGGGACGGGAGCGCTGGCGCAACATGTCGATGATCTCCTGTCGCCCGGTGGTGAAACCTCCAATGGCACCGCCGAAAGCCTTGCCCAGCGTGCCGGTGATGATATCTACCTTACCCACCATGTTGTAGAGCTCGGTCACCCCCTTACCGGTCTTGCCCACCACGCCGGCCGAGTGGCTCTCATCCACCATCACCAATGCGTCGTACTGCCCGGCCAGCTCCATGATGCGGTCGAGTGGTGCCACGTTGCCATCCATGGAGAAAACCCCATCGGTTGCAATGATGCGGAAGCGCTCTGCCTGGGCCTCCTTCAGCTTCTCTTCCAGGTCGTTCATATCGGCGTTGAGATAGCGGTAACGCTTAGCCTTGCAGAGCCGTACACCATCGATGATGGAGGCGTGGTTGAGTGCATCGGAGATGATGGCATCCTCCTCCGAGAAGAGCGGTTCGAAGAGGCCGCCGTTGGCATCGAAACAGGCGGCATAAAGGATGGTATCGTCGGTGCCGAAGAATTGACTGATGGTTCGTTCCAGTTCTTTGTGGTAGTCCTGTGTGCCGCAGATGAAACGTACCGACGACATGCCGTAGCCACGTTCGTTGAGCGCCTTGGTTGCCGCGTTGATCAGTCGCGAGTGATCAGAGAGCCCCAGGTAGTTGTTGGCACAGAAGTTGAGCACCTCCTGTCCCGATTGTACCCTGATCTTCGCCCGCTGAGGGGTGACGATGATTCGTTCACGTTTGTATAGACCTGCCTCCTCAATTGCTTTCAATTCTGCCTGCAGGTGTTGTTGCATTTTTCCGTACATGATTTATTCATATTAATAGTTATTAGCGATCAACCTTATGGGTGAAATATTGTTCTCTTCCGCGGTTTCTATTTTCAGCTTTTCCTGTTTATCGTTCGTCTGCTTCGCCGGTAAGCGAGGAAGGGAGTGGTTTTTTCGCCTTGACACCCAGCTCGCGGAGCTTCTCCGCCTGTCCGATGAGGTTTCCCTTGCCCGACTTGAGCTGTCCGTAGGCGTTGTCGTAACTGCGTCGTGCCCGGTCGAGGTGGGTGTCAATCTCGGTGAGGGAGCTGACGAAGTTGACCAGCTTGTCGTAGAGAGCGGCACCCCGTTCGGCAATCTCAATGGCATTGCGGTTCTGATACTCCCGTTTCCAGAGATCGGAAATCATCTTGAGGGCAGCGATCAGGTTGGTGGGGCTGATCAGCAGGATCTTCCTCTCATAGGCATACTGCCAGAGCGACTCCTCATGCTGCAGTGCAAGCAGGTAGGCCGGCTCATTGGGGATGAACATCATCACAAAGTCGAGTGACTGTGCGTACTCCTGGTAGCTCTTGCCACTCAGCTCATCGATGTGCCGCCGCACGGAGCGAAGGTGCTCGGCGATCAGCCGCTGCTGCTCTTCCGGGTCGTTGCTCCCTACATAGTTGGCGTAGGCGGTAAGCGACACCTTGGCGTCGATGATCACCCGCCGCTCGTCGGGGTATGCGATGATCACATCGGGCTGCATGCGACTGCCCTGTTCATTGGTGAGGGCCTTGCCGTCGGCGTCGCGCAGGAACTCCTGTACAAAATACTCACGCCCCTTCACCAGCCCGGATCGTTCCAGGATGTTCTCCAGGATCATCTCTCCCCAGTCGCCCTGTGTCTTGCTGTTGCCTTTCAGGGCATTGGTCAGGTTGACCGCCTCGGTGCTGAGCCGATCGTTCAGTTCCCGCAGTTTCTTCACCTCCTCGCCCAGCGAAAAGCGCTCCTTGGCCTCGGTGACATATACCTCCTCCACCTTTCTACGAAAGCGGTCGATATTCTCCTCCAGCGGCTTCAGGATCGTGTCGATGTTCTCTCTGTTCTGACGGGTGAACCGTTCACTTTTCTCCTCCAGTATCCTGCTGGCAATCTGTTCGAACTCAAGGTTGAACTGCTTGTGCAGGGCTGCGATCTCACTCTTCTGGTTCTCCATCTTCTCCATCATAGCCCTGTTCTCGGCGGTGACGATCGCCAGGGAGCGGTGCAGCGCCTGGTTCTTCTCTTCTAGCAGATCATGGTCGCCTTTCGGGATCATTTTCGTCCGCATCAAGAGCGTGGCCATGACCCAGGCGATCAGGCCACCCGCCACAAAACCGATCAGAAGATAAAGCAACTCCATATGCTATTCCTGTCACGTTTCTCACTCCACCGCCGGAAAGGGGTGATGAGCGGCGTTCTCATCACGTTTTTGCTATTTGATGCTTTTCAACTGGTGACCCATCCGCTTCTTCTTGGTCTCCATGTAGAAATGGTTGTAAGAATTGGGTTCGATCTCCAGCGGCACATTTTCCACCACCTCCAGGCCATAGGCCTCCAGGCCGATTCGTTTGGTGGGGTTATTGGTCATCAACCGCATCTTGCTCACCCCCAGGCTGCGGAGGATCTGCGCTCCCACGCCATAGTCACGTTCGTCGGCCTGATAGCCGAGGTGCAGGTTGGCATCGACGGTGTCGAAACCCTGCTCCTGCAGCTTGTAGGCCGCCGCCTTGGCCATCAAACCAATTCCGCGGCCCTCCTGGTTGAGGTATACCAGCACCCCTTTGCCCTCTTTCTCAATCAGCTGAAGTGCCTTGTGCAGCTGTTCACCGCACTCACAGCGCATCGATCCAAAAATGTCGCCAGTCATGCAGGAGGAGTGCACCCGCACCAGCAGTGGTTCCCCGTCGCCCCACTTCCCCTTGATCAGGGCCACATGTTCCTGTCCGGTCGATATCTGCTGGAAAGCCACCATGCTGAAGTCGCCATAAACGGTAGGCAGGTGTACCGACTCACCCCGCTCGATCAGTGACTCGCTCTTGAGGCGGTACTTGATCAGGTCGGCCACCGAGACAATCTTCAGATTGAAATTGCGGGCCATCTCCATCAGCTCCGGCAGGCGTGCCATGGAGCCATCCTCTTTTTTGATCTCGGCGAGCACCCCCGCCGGATAGAGGCCTGCCAGCCGTGCAAAATCGATGGCGGCCTCGGTATGTCCCGCCCTGCGCAATACCCCTTTTGTCTGAGCTCTCAGCGGGAAGATGTGACCGGGGCGGCCGAAATCCTCTGGTGCGGTCTCCTTACGGGTGAGCGCCAGGATGGTCTGTGCCCTGTCGTAGGCTGAGATGCCGGTGGTGCATCCATGTGTGAGCAGGTCGATGGAAACAGTGAAAGGTGTTGAGTGAATGGAGGTGTTATGTGATACCATCATGGGGAGATCGAGCTCCTCGGCCCGCTCGCGGGTGATTGGTGCGCAGATCAGACCGCGCGCATGCGTCTCCATGAAGTTGATCTTTTCCGGCGTGATGCATTCGGCAGCGATCACCAGGTCACCCTCGTTCTCTCTGTCCTCATCGTCGACCACAATGATGAAGTTGCCCTTACGAATCTCTTCTATGGCTTCCTCAATCGTGTTTAAAGTAAATTTTTCTTCCATTTTATATGAATTGATTTTGAGCGGTTTTTACCTCCAGGGAGGGATGATCTTTCAGGATGATCCCAGCCAGCTCTTCGCTGCGCCGGGCAATACTTCTCAGGTCGTTCCTGATCCTAATTTCAAACGGATAGGAGAGCAGCCGCAGCAGGATGCCCACCGGGAAAAGAAGCATCGCGATTCGTGCCGGCCGTGAGCCGGGTCTGAAGATCCGCACGTTGCTGATCAACACGGGAAACTCCTCCGCCTTGGACAGAATGTCGAGGTCATATGCATTGGAGACCTGTGAGAGCGTGATCTCTATCTTGCTTTTGAGTGCACGCAACGCCTGTTCGTAGCCATCATTGAGCCAATAATCCCTGTAGGTGAAACCATTATATTTCTCCAGTATATGGTTCACATCCGCTGCAATCTCGCCCAGCATCCCAATGATAACAGGGTAGTCAGGCTTGTCGATCACCACGCTCTTGACCGGGTATGTCCGTTTCTCGCGGATGAAGAAGAGGCGGCGAAAGAACTGTATATAGGTATCGGCATTCATGATCACCGAATCGTTCATCGCCTTGTAGGTAAGAAACACGCCAATGGGCAACAGGATGAACGAGCTGAACCACATGCCGAACCAGTGTACCCAAACGCCATCACGGGTCATCTTGTAACCCACGTTGTCCACGATGTAGTAGATGATGAAGAGGATCACGGAGATCACAATGGGGGTACCCAAACCGCCCTTACGCACGATGGATCCCAAGGGTGCTCCTATGAAGAAGAAGATAAGGCAGGTGAAAGGGATGGTGAATTTACGGTGCCACTCCACCCAGTGACGGTTAATTGTTTTCTGTGTGGTGGTCTTGTTAAGTGAGCGGAACAGAAACTCGTTGCTGTTGTTCTCCGCTTTTTGAAACGCGCTTTGCAAGATGGATGAACGTTTGTTCAGATCCATCGACTGGAGCAGGGTGTCGGGTCTTGGCACCTCCACCTCCACTTTTCCGGCGCCAACTGCCATGATCAGTGAATCTTTCTGATCTGGGGGATAGCTGTTCCGGAATGAGAGATGGGAGTAGTTTTTCATCAGCTTTCTGTCCACCAGGTTCACACTGTCGAGAATCACCGACATGGAGTCAATTGAAGAGGTCAGTTGCGACAGGTTCTTAGAGACATAATTACTGGTGGAGCTTCCTTCGATCGCCTCCTCGCCCATCCGGTTGAAGTTGGCATCGTAGGCGATCATCATGGTCTTGGTGTCGAAATTCTCCCGGGCATAAGGAACGAAGTCTGGACGATTGCGGGATGATGCTCCCTGGGTGAAATTCTGGAACTGTTGTCCGCTATACATGGTGAAGATGAGCATGGTCTTGTCTTCGGTCATGCTCATCTCTGCAGAATCGCAGACGATTACCGCCATGTTGTTGAATCCACTGGCCACGTCATAGATCAGCACGTCGTACAGCATTCCTGTTTTCTGATCTTTCCTGCCCACATAGAGGTTATAGCCATCGATCTCTTTATAAAAGACCCCCTCCGGCACATCCAGCTCGGGCGAAGCCTGTCTGATGGAGATCAACAGTGAGTAGAACTTGGTCTGTATCGTGGGGATGGCGTTGTTCTGGAAGAAGAAAGCGCCCACGCTGATGAAGGCGATGAGGATGATGAGCGGCTTCATGGTCCTGAGCAGGGGTATGCCTGCCGATTTGATGGCGAGCAGCTCCAGGTTTTCACCCATGTTACCAAAGACCATGAGGGATGCCAAAAGGATGGCAAGAGGGAGTGCCAGGGGGATCAGGTTGAGGGCGGCATACAGGAACATCTCGCCAATAACGTTGATTTCCAGTCCTTTGCCTACCATGTCCTCCACATATTTCCAGAGGAACTGCATCAGCACCAGGAAGAGGCAGATGGCGAAGGTCATCAGGAAAAGCGGGATAAAGGTTGTCAGGATATACCTGTACAACCGCTTTATGTGGATCAATCTATTCATCCGTCGTGCAGAAAAGAGAATTTGTGCGATTTGATCACAAAGATAGTAAAATCAAACGGAGAATTGTGGTTTCAGAAATGTAAAGATGATTAAAGAGATTGCGCTACTGCAACGAGGTGGATCAGACGCCGAGACGCCTTTTGAGGAGATCCACCTGTGTCTCCCAGAGAGTAATGGCATCACCCTTTTCATCCGGCTCGGCAAAGTCGGTAACCTCGAGTGTCATTTCACCCGAAAGGTCAAGCTTGTGCAGGATAAACTCGAAATAAACGTTCTGATCCTCCTCATCGAGCCAATGATAGCGGATGAGCGATTGTGGTTTACTGAAGATGATCTCTGCCTCGTTCGACGATTTGCCCCAAAGGAAAGTGTATCGCGTCTCGGTTTCATCCATCATCACCTCATCGGCGAACCATTCGGAGAGCCCGTCAATCTGACTGATCATTCGCCACAAACTGTTTGGGGTTGCGTTTCCCATCAGGAATTCGATATGAAACTTTTCTTTCGACATCTTCCTCGTTAAAATATGGGCCACAATATACAACATTTTTTCAAATCTTCCCAGAAAAGCAGATATAAAACAGCGCCAGTGGAAAGAACCCTCACCATTGGGGAGCAAAGGTGTCCAGGTCAAAAAAAAAGACTGCCTCTACAAACAGGAGCAGTCTTCGAATCATTCAGATGCCTGGCTCACGGCATCGGGAGGTACTCCACGAAAGCCTCTATCGCCTCGTAGGAGGCCAACCCCAGCTTCCAGTAAGTATCGGCAGTGGTGCGGTTGCGTTCTTCCGACCGCTGCCAGAAGAGCCGCTCATCGTCGCCCAGGAATGGAGCGCTCTCCATCTGCGACTGGTGGCGGAGGATTGCGTTACGTTTCTGACGCAGCTCTTCGGGAGAAAGAGGAACGGCCATCTCGATGTGATCGATCTCCCACTCCATCCATGCACCGCGATACATCCAGATGCGACAATCCTTGAACCACTCCTCCTCTTTCATCAGATCGACGGCCGCAAGGATGGAATCGAGACATACCTTGTGCGTGCCATGCGGATCGGCCAGGTCGCCCGCCACATAGATCTGATGGGGTTTAATGGTCTCAATGAAATCCTTTACAATCATCACATCTCTCTCACTGATGGGGTTTTTCTTCACCTTGCCGGTCTCGTAGAAAGGCAGGTCGAGGAAATGAACGTACTCCTCAGAAAGTCCCACATACCGGTCGGCCAAGCGTGCCTCTTCGCGGCGGATCCGACTCTTGATGAAGAGGATGTCAGGCGTATCGATATCTTCATTGGTCTTCTCGTAGAGCAGGTATCTGCGAATGCCCTCATACTTCTCCAGCAGATCCCGGTTTTCGGGGGTGAACTTCTTGCGCATGCTGTTCAGCACGGAGATGTAACGGATCACCTCCTCATCACCCACGGCAATGTTGCCGGAGGTCTGGTACGCCACATGTACCTCGTGGCCCTGACTCACCAGTCGCTGGAAAGTACCCCCCATGGAGATCACATCATCATCGGGATGAGGGCTAAAGATGATCACCCGTTTGGGATAGGGTTTGGCCCGCTCGGGGCGGTAGGTATCATCTGCCTCGGGCTTACCGCCGGGCCATCCGGTAATGGTATGCTGCAGATCATTGAAGATCTTGATATTGACATTATAGGCTGAGCCGTAGAGGGTGATCAGTTCACTCAATCCATTGTCATTGTAATCCTTGTTGGTCAGCTTCAGGATCGGCTTGTCCACCACACCGCAAAGCCATACGATGGCACGACGGATCAGCTTACTGGTCCACTCGCAGTTTGTCACCAGCCAGGGGTGGCTGATGCGTGTCAGGCTGGAAGCTGCCGCCAAGTCAATATAGACTGTGGTTTCAGGATGGGTTTGCAGGATTGATCCCGGCACCATGTCGCTCACAGGCCCCTCCACGATGTCGCGGATACTCTCCGCTTTTTGCTCATTCCAGGCTATCAGGGCAATCTTGCGCGCATTCATCATGTCGTAGAGGCCTATGGTGATGGCACTCACCGGCACCTTGTCGAGAGATCCGAAGTTACGGGCAATATCCTTGCGCGAGTCACCATCGAGCATCACCAATCGAGTCTGGGAGTGGAGACTACTTCCCGGCATGTTGAATCCCAAGTTCCCTTTTCTGCCGAGCCCCAACAGCAGATAGTCGAATCCACCTTTCTGTCTAAGGCTCTCTTCATACGCCTCGCATTTTTCGCCTATCAAATCTTTCTCTGCCGTTGCATCGGGTGAGAAGATATTGGCAGGATCTATATCAATGTGATCGAGGAATACATCTTTCAGCATCTGCAGGTTGCTGAAGGCAAAATCGAGCACCGGGTAAAATTCATAGGTATTGAAAGTCACCAGGTTACGGAAGCTGACCCCACCCTCTTTGTGTTGTTTCACCAGCTCTTCATATACAGGAACCGGCGATACACCGCCGCTGATACCCAGCACAAAAGGTTTTCCCTGTTGTTGCTTCTGCAACATCTCGCGAATGATCTCTTTGGCAATCTCCTTTGCAGCCCCATGGGCATCTTCATAGATTGCGACAGGCAGTTTTTCGTAACGTGAGAGGTTGTATTCCTCAAAATCGTTTTCCGGCTTGTAGTACTTCTTCGGCACGCGATCGAGCGTGATTTGTGAACTCAGGTCTAGTTTCATACGACTAAAATTATTGATTTTCAAAGGTGTCGTATGGAACTCGCTTTAATCATCTACTTGTGTGATAATGATTATCATGCTCGTTTCATACGATTACATTTTCTGTTGTTGAACGGTTGGTTTCAGTGATCACATCGGGCAGTAACACTTGTTCACCATCATACAAAAGATGGAGTAACGCGATGGTGGCCACCCAAAAAGCATGTCATTCCAGGTCGACCACGGTGATGCCGGCGCCACCAAACTGCACATGCTCATCTGCGAAGTGGCTCACACCATTTACAGTAGCCAGGTATTCACGGATGACCTGTCGCAGGGCGCCGGTTCCGGTGCCGTGCAGGATGCGTACGCGGGAGACTCCCAGTTGGATGGCATCGTCGATAAAGTAGATCACCGCCTGGAGTGCTTCGTCGCCACGCATTCCCCGCACATCGATATCCTGTTTGAATGTGAGCTTGCGCTCATGGATCAGGTCACGGGTGTTGGATGCTTTCTGCTCCCGTTTGAGCTGGTTGTTGCTCACTTTCTCGAGCTTCTCAAGGAGGAGGGTCGATTTGATCATGCCGAAGGCCACAGTGGCTTTCTTGCCGCTCACCTCCATGATCTCACCCACATTGGTCTGTCCTTTTAACCGAACGGCATCCCCCACCCCGGGCCATTCCTCTTTGGCTGGTTGTTTTACTGTTGGAGCTGTGGTTTTCTGCTTCACCTTCTTAGGTGGGGTTTGCAGCGAAACGGCTTTCTGCGATCCGGCTGTGGTCTCTTCCTTGCCGGTTCCACCCACCCGTTCGCGAAATCCTCTCAGCTCGCTGCGTACCCTGAGTGTCGCCTCCCGTTCCGCTTTCGCCTCCTTGATCTCGCGGATGGTCTGCTCGATGCGTACGTTGCTCTCCGCCAGAAGCTGTTCTGCCTGCTGCCTGGCTTCTGCCAGGATCTCCTTCTTCTGTCTGGCAATCACCTCCAGGTCGGCTTCGTACTTCATGGCCGCCTCCTCCAGTCGCTTCCGCTCACGCCGCACCTCATCCCGCTTCCGTTCCCAGTAGCGCTTGTCGCGGGCAATGTCAAGGAGGTACTTATCCATGTTGATGTACTCGCTCCCCACGATTTCAGAGGCATGTGCGATTACCTCCTCGGGGAGGCCGATCTTACGGGCGATCTCCACCGCGAAAGAGCTGCCCGGGTTGCCAATGGAGAGGCGAAAAAGGGGTTGCATCTCGTGGCGGTCGTAGAGCATGGCACCATTCACCACCCCCTCATGTTCGTGGGCATAGTGCTTCAGGTTCTGGTAGTGGGTGGTGATGACACCAAAGGAGCGTTTGTTGTTGAACCGGTCGAGCAACGCCTCGGCGATAGCCGCCCCGATCTGGGGCTCGGTGCCGCTGCCGAACTCATCGATCAGCAGCAGTGTGCCGTCGCTGCAGTGCCGCTCGAAATATTTCATGTTCATCAGGTGGGAGCTGTAGGTGGAGAGATCGTTCTCGATCGACTGCTCATCGCCGATATCGATAAAGATATCGTTGAAAATTCCCACACGGGAGTTCTCTTTCAACGGAATCAGCAGCCCGCACTGCACCATATACTGCAGCAGTCCCACCGTCTTGAGGCAGACCGACTTGCCGCCGGCATTGGGTCCTGAGATCACCAGGATACGGTTCTCCCCCTCCAGGGTGATATCGAGTGGCACGGTTCTGCGGTTCTGCTTTTTGAGCGAGAGGTAGAGCAGCGGGTGCACCGCCTCCACCCAGTCGATCAGCCGTTCGTCGCTGAGCGATGGGCGGATGGCGCCGATCTGCTTGGCAAAAGCCGCTTTGGCCTGTATCAGGTCGATCTTCGCCAGAAACTCGTAAGACTGCAGCAGCTCCGGCAGCAGCGGGCGCAGCCAGGCGGTGAACTCGGCCAGGATACGGATGATCTCCCGCCGTTCCTCCCCCTCCAGTTCGCGGATGCGGTTGTTGGCCTCCACCACCTCTGCCGGCTCAATAAAGACGGTTTTGCCCGATGCCGACTCGTCGTGCACGATTCCCCTTATTTTCCGCTTGAAAGAGGGGTTAACCGGTATCACCAGCCGCCCGTCGCGCATGCTGGGTGACACATCTTTCTCCACGTAACCCTCAGCCTGTGCCTTGCGCAGGATGGTGTTGAGGCTGCGGGAGATGCTGCTGGCTGCAGAGGTGAGCTCACGCCGTATCTCCGACAGCCGCGCCGAAGCATGATCCTTTACCTGGCCGAAGTCATCGAGGATGATGTCTATCTTTTTCGTGATCTCGGGATGAGTTGTGATGTCACCGGCCAGCGCCATCAGTCGCGGGTAACGGGGGTCCTCCTCATCGCGCCGCAGGAAAGCGATGATGGCGTTGATGGTCTGCAGCGACCGGCGCAGCTCGAACAGGGCGCTCTGGTCCATCCAGGAGCCTTCCAGGCGGATGCGGTGCAACACGGGACGCATATCATAATAGTGTCCGGACGGGAAGGCATCCTCCTCGGCAAGGATGCGCACGAACTCCTCGGTCTGCGCCAGGAGGGCGTCGATCTCGCTGAAAGAGGTGGAGAAGTGCATCTCCTCCACCTTCTCCCTGCCCAGTGAGCTGAGACAGCGGTCGGCGATCAATTGCCGCACCCTTGTGAACTCAATCTTCTGTTCGAAATTATCGGGATAGATCACGTTGTACTCGTTGCTAATCATTGTGAACCATTCAATGGCAGAACAAAAATACAATATTTACCCGACTTTTACCGAATTGCAGTTGCAGAATTGAAAAAGAGTTGCTACTTTTGCACCTCGAATTCGGGAGACAACGCCCTTTTTCACATGTGTTGGCGAGATAGCTCAGTTGGTTAGAGCGCGCGATTCATAATCGCGAGGTCGGGGGATCATGCCCCCCTCTCGCTACTCTTCTCATAAGCACCCTGTTTCACTGTATGTTTGGGTAAATCCAAAGTGCCTTTTTCCACTTTCATCACCATTTGGTATCAAGTGAAAAAGGGCGAAGCCATACGTTGGCTTCGCCCCGGGATCAACCAAGTGATTCTTTCATTTATTTCTTCACCACGGTGAGCACCCCTTTGTCCACACCGGCAGAGAGATCGATGGTGAAGACGTAAGTCGCTCCCGTTTCGAGTGTGGTGCCGGGCACGAGTCCCAGGTTCCCGTTATCACGGCCGTTGGTACCATCACCTATGAAGACGATGTCGCTGCCGGTGGTGAGGCTCTGGCTGCTGAATTCACCTCCCCAGTCCTTCTGGTGGAAGAACTTGAAGTTGATTTCGGCGGCGTTCACCGACTCACCTGCTACAAAGGAAATCTGGTACTTCTTGTTCCCCACGGGAGCCATACAAAGCCCATTGGGAGGTGTCCATCCCACATGATTGGCGGTATAGGAGGGTTTGCCCACCTGGTCGCCAATCACCCATATGGCGCCGGTACCATCTGGCTGCAGCGTAGCGTAGTTGCTACCCGACATTGCCTCCACCCTCAGCCAGTTGTAAACCAGGTTAGCCGTCACGCGGTACCTCCCGCTGATGGGCAGGAACGTTAGTTGGTCGCCCTCCACCACGAAGTAGTCAGGATCGACCCACCAATCGGTTAATCCTTCGATGGTGATCTCTTCGCCCTGAGTTAAGTCGATGTCTATCCGGTAGTTATCCTTGTCCACCATGCTCATCTTCTGTCCGTTGAGCAGCAGTTCGAAGAAGGGACCCGTTTCGAAGCTCCTCATGTTGAAGGTCACGCTGTAGGTTCCTCCTACCGGGCTCACATAAGGGATCTCGTTTTTGCTCCCTTCGGCCACGGAAGCGGAACCCTCATCCCAGCCAAACAGCAATTCACGTCCCTTCTCATCCACCACCGGTGTTTTGATGTAGGCCGGCAGCTCAGTGGAAGGAAATGCTTCGGTAGCAGCGTACTCGTTTGGCTGGCCGGTTGGGAGCATCGGATAGGATGCATCAGCGGTCACCAGGATCAGGTAAGGATAGGCAGCCAGCGATACCGGCACCTCGAAGGTCCGGGATGCTCTCTTCATGGTGGTGTTCACCAGGATGAACTCCAGCGTAGCCATACCGTCGGGTGTGCCTTTGATGAAGGGTACCTCGATGTTGCCGGTGTAAGTACCGTTCTCTTTCGTGCGGATGGTGGTCCTGGAGACCTCTTCCTCCCCGTAATAGAGGATGGCCGTCAGCGTGGAGAGGGGCAGTTCATCGTGGACTGTCACCTCGAACGGCAGGAGATCCCCGAAATGCACGTTGGCAAACTGTTCTTCGATCTGCATGGTGGGATTCCCTTCTTGCTGAGGCTCCAACACCTCATTGGAACAGGAGAGCAAGAGCGCGGAAGCCACACATGCGATCATCCACTGTTTTATCTTCATTGTGTTCATGTTGTCATATTTTTATTTATTTTTTCCATCGATACGATATCACTGATTTGGCCGGAACCTCGTAGGCGAAGTGATTCTCGCCGTCGTCGAGGGTGATCACCCTGGCCAAGGCGGTACTGTTGAGCAGTACCACGGCATAGGTGCCGTCGCTGTTTTCAAAAGCTGCATGGTAGAAGCCAGATTCCGAGAAACCTGATGTACCGATATGCACCGCTCCCGGCTTCACCACCGACGAGAGATGTCCCACGATGAAGTAATGCGAGTTGCGGGTGATGGTGCTGTAGTTGGTACGATCGATATCGACGGCCCCGTAACAGGTCTGGCAGCCCCCCTCGCGGTTGGGCCCCCGGTCGGTGTCGAGCATCAGGTTCCAGACGATGACTCCCTTGCACCAATTATTCACCGTGCCCAACGCCACCTCGCGCATATCATCGATCAGGCGGGTTTCCAAGTTCCGCCCATCGTTCCAGGTGCCAATGGAAGTCTCGGTGAAAAGGAGCTCTTTGTCGGGTCGCGACTGATGGATCTGATTCAGCTCCTCCCTGTTCCCGCCGTAGTTATGATAAGCAGCACCGGCAATGAAAGCAGCCGCTTCGCTATCGGCATAGATCTTCAACGGGTACTGTCCCTGATCGGCATTCTCCGGCTTGTCGCTGTCATAGTTGTAGTTGTGATCGTAGATGTAGATCTTCGTTGTCATCCCTGCATCCGCCATTTTGGGTCCCAGCGCGTTCTTCACAAAGTCGCGCTGTTCTTGCCAGGTCATGTAGAGCGAGGCGGAGTTGCCCCTGTTCAACGGTTCATTTTGTGGAGTCACGGCATGGATCTTGATCCCCTCGGCCTCGAAAGCGCGGATCCACTTCACGAAGTAGTCTGCATAATCACCGTAGTGAGCCGGGTTCAGCTGCCCGCTTGTCCAGGAGTTGAACGGCTGAAGGTCGGTGAGGTTGTTCACTTTCATCCAGCGAGGCGGTGTCCAGGGTGATCCCAGGATCTTCACGTTCGGGTTGATGGCCAGGATCTCCTTCAGGATGGGGATCACATAATCGTTCTCCTCCATTGTGAGGGCAAAATTCTCAATGCCGGGCAGATCGCAGCAGGTGTACTCACTCAACGAGAAGTCAGAACAGCCGATGGAGATGCGGATGTAGCTTTGCCCCATCCCCTCGGTTTCAGAGAAGGTCTCCCTGAGGAATTTTGTGCGGTTCTCCTGCGTCATCTGCATCAGGTTGAAAGCAGAGGAGCCGGTCACGGCAGCACCAAAGCCATCCATGGTCTGGTAGCGTGTAGCGGGGTTCAGCCTAAGCGTAGTGGGTGACATGTTGTCCCGTTTGCTGAAAGCGGCAAACTGCTTTTTAAATTCCTGCGAGCGGGTGTTGGTGGTTACATAGATGGTCACATCCTCCGTCTGAGGCTCTTCCGGAAGTGGCGGTTCCTCCCCGTTATCATCCTTTCCCGTGTCGCTGCAGGAAGATAAACTGAGCAGCAGTAAAAGCATCCATGTCACTTTCAAATTGTATTTCAATTTCATATGATTCATTTTTCAAGCTAGAGTATAACTTTTTCGATGTGTACCGTGTTGTTGTTCAGGTCGATGGTAAAGCGGTAGTTGAACGATTCCACCACCGGGTCATTCTCCCCGTTGGGGATATCCCAGTTGTTGTCGCCCTGAATGATCTGCTCGCCGGTGAAGGTAAAGTTTCCCGCTTGTTTCTCGTTTCCCCATCCGGTGTTCTCGAACGGTTTGAAGCCGGCATAGTGGTCGTGATCGCCCGGGGTATAGAAGGTGCCCTGGAAAACGTTCTCGTCTATCCTGCGCATCAGCACATAGTTCAACACGTTGCCGAAGCCCCAGTCGGTATGGGTTCTACCTCTCCCGGGATAGACGGCAGCAATCTCTGCCGAAGTGACGTGGGTCGGGTAACCCAGTCCCCATCCACACACCAGCAGGTAGTCGGGATAGGCCGGGTTGTCCACCCCCACGAAGATGTTCCTGCGGACAGGGTTGTAGTAGATGGAGTACTCACCTGTTTCACCCAGGAAGGTGACTTTGTCGGCAGCGGTCCGTTCAAAGAAATCTGGATTGTAGAGGTTGCGGGCATTGGCCAGGTCGCCGAACAAGGAGTAGCTCTTGCCTTTCTCCAAAGTGGTATCCAGCACACGAAACAATTCGCCGCCGATGTCGCTGCTCGAAAATCTGCTCAGGGCCAGGTCATCTGGTCCGAGGGTGCTTCCGGTAGTAGATACGCTAAAGAGATAGCTATCGAACAGGAATTCTTTGGTATAGTCGGCGGAAGCAGCATAGGCGAAAGCCGACTCTCCCGATTCGCCGATCAACCCGATCTTCCCACCCACGTTGCCATAGACATCGCCTGAGTAGTCAATACTGTTGTCGGCATTGAGCTTCTCGGCAATACGGTAGCTGAAAGAGGTGTCATAGGTCAGCCCGTCTGCGTGAAACCTGTTTTTGTCGGCCGACAGAGGTGTCAGGGTGGTCACGCTACCTCCATCGGTGACCAGGTAGAGCTGGCTGTAAACAGGCCGTTTTCCGGTAAGACCGGTGATCTGATGCGATGCCGTACCTTTGAGCACGTTCCGGGCAATCAGGTTGACCTGCACCTCGGCGTCATCGGCCTGGCCGCTCAGCAAAGGTACAAAGATCGCCTGAGCCACATCGTGCGAGGCTCCGCCAATGGGTATCACACCGGAGGCGAGCGTTCTGTTGTCGGAAACAATCTCGTAGGCCAGGCCGGAGAGATTGGTTGCCGGGTCGGTGATCATGGCCGTCAGCATGATGGAGTCGCCGAAGGTAAAGGTGGCGGGTGTCACCGCTGCCGATTCAATCACCGGGGTAGACTCTTTTCTGGGACCGTACTCATCATCGTTGCACGAGATAAACAGCAGTGTGAAGAGCCCTGTCATGAGCAATATTTGATTTTTCAAATTCATAGTGATCTCCTGAATTAAGTGTGACATACTTGTTTAGTAGCCCGGGTTCTGCACCAGGTTGGGATTTTGATCCATCACTGCCTGCGGGATAGGCAACACGTAAGATAGGCTGGTATAGGGCATCACCTGAGCGGGACGTCCTTCATCCTTGTCGAATACCGCGTTCATCACCTCTTCCACCTTGTCAAGGCGCACCAGGTCGAACCAGCGCTGTCCTTCCAGTGCCAGTTCAAGACGACGTTCCTTGAGATAGGCCTTTGTGATGGCTTCCTTACTTGATGCTGCCGATGCAGGCAGGTTGCCCAGGCCGGCGCGTGCGCGGGTGCGGTTGATGATTTGTGCTGCACCGGGGTAATCACCCTTTCCGATTAGCGCTTCGGCCTTCAACAGCAGGATATCTGCATAGCGCAGCTTGATGATGCTGTTGTAGCCGCTGCGGCATTTGTACATGAACGCATAGTTATCCGCCGGGTAGTACATGTTCCAGTCGCACTCGTAGAACACCACGGTTTGTTCATACCGCTTGTCGCCGGACTCGCTGTTGAAAGTGCGGATCAGGTCGCGCGAGGGGGTGATCCACTTCAGGAAGTCGAACCAGAAAGACCAGTCGTCAAGCTTGCGGCCGAACATCCAGGTCACCCAGTTGGTGTTTCCCGGGAAGAACTGTGCTTCGTAGATGGTCTCCCGGCTGTTCCTCAGCTTCGCCTCTAGTGCCTTATTGGCCTGCGAGGGAGGCGCATTGGGATCCGTCAGCACTACGTCGAAGAGATCGCCGTATTCGGGTTCCAGGTCGAAGCCGTCGGCAGCCAGCTCATCGGCATACTGAATCACCTTGTCGTAGTCGCGCAACGGTTTCTCGGCATACACTTTTGCCAACAGCGCCCGTGCCACCGATTTGGTGATCTGCGTCTTGTCCTGCACATTGTTGGCAGGTGCGTACTGGAGACCCTCAAGCAGGTCCTGTTCGATCTGCTGGTAGATGGTAAGCGCATCCGACTGAACAGGGAAGTAGGCAGGATAGACATCCTCGATCGTTTCCGCCGTAATATCGCCGGCGACAGTGGTTACCAGCGGCACATTGGCCCAGATCCGCACCATGTCAAAATAGATCATGGCCCGCAAGATCTTCGCCTCCGCCTTATATTGTCTTCTCTCGGCTTCAGTAAGCGTGTTATCCTTCACGCTGTCCACATAAACGATCATCTTGTTCGCCTGGGCTATGTTCCCCATGTGCATGTTCCAGTCACGGTTCAGCGTCGTGCTGGAGCCCTCAATCGAGTTCACCTCAAAGGGAGTGGTTTCGTTGTTGGGTGCACCAGCATAGGCGTTGTCGGAGTGTGCCTCAGCCAGCAGCAACATGTCGAGGTACCAGTGTTCCTGTCCGTTTCTGAAGAGGTTCAGCAACGTTTGCCTGTGCGATACCACGGCGGCCTTGTCTTTGAAGACCACCGTCACACTGTCCTGCTGCATTCCCTCCGTCACGTCGGAATAGGTGTCCAACGGCTCATAATCGAGCGAACAGGATGCCAGTAGAGCGGCGATGAAAAGGTATAAACTATATTTTGTTTTCATTGCTATTGTGGTTTAAAATTCAAGATTCAGTCCAAACAAAAAAGTTCTGCTGTGCGGGTAGGTACCCCAATCGATACCCTGTACGGCACCACTGTCGCCCCACTGGTTCACTTCGGGGTCCATCCCCTTGTAGCGGGTCAGCGTCAGCAGGTTGCTGAAAGTGACGTAGGGCTGCAAGCGTGATATGCCTGTCCGCTCCAGGAGGGGGCCGCTGAAGTTATAGGAGAGGGTGACATCTTTTACACGCAGGTAGCTTCCGTCTTCAATGAAGTAGGTAGAGGGCTTCATATCGAATCCCGCTTTTGGGATGTCGGTCACCTGTCCCGGAGTGCGCCAGCGGCGGAGCACCTCTACCGACTGGTTTTTGAGGTCGTACATTCCCTGCACATCGGCCTTTGATGCATTGAAAACATCATTACCCACTGATCCCTGGAGGAAAACACTCAGGTTCACACCTTTGTAGGAGAGGTTATTGGTAAGGCCAAAGACGAAGTCAGGGTTCGGGTCACCGATATACGTGCGGTCCGACGAAGAGATCCTGCCATCTTCGTTCAGGTCGCGATACATCAGCTCACCGGTCTCAGGATCCACCCCGTCGCTGATATATCCGTAGAATCCGCCCAGAGGACGTCCCGGCTCGTTGCGTACCACTCGTATCAAGCGTAGGGCATCGGTGGTTTCGGCGTCATAATAGATCTGCTGCAGGGCCAGCTTTTTGAGCTTGTTCCGGTTGAACGATATGTTGAAATCGGTGTCCCATCTGAACGCGCCGGTTAGGTTGCGGCTGTTGGCAGAAAATTCAAACCCGCGGTTTTCCATCTCCCCCTCGTTCCGGACGATCTGGTTTGCAGCGGCTGCCCCCGAGGGAAGGGAGACGAACATCAACATGTCGGAGGTGTACTTGTAATAGTAATCCATGGCGATGGTGAGCCGGTCCCTGAACAGGGTGGCATCGAGACCGATATTGGTTTGTGAAGTGGTCTCCCAGGTGAGGTCCGGTGTGCGGAGGTTTGCCTGCGAGATAAGG
The DNA here is from genome assembly GCA_018433945.1 of Proteiniphilum sp. GTDB lineage: Bacteria > Bacteroidota > Bacteroidia > Bacteroidales > Dysgonomonadaceae > Proteiniphilum. Next base: position 29,073 of record JAHDQF010000064.1, read on the forward strand.
GGCACCGCGTCGGTTTTGCCCTCCTCGAACCATGCCTGGCGAGTGATGTTGTAACGCTGGAGGTAGGCAAAGTCGCCCACGCCCGATTGGTTACCGGTTTGTCCCCATCCGCCGCGGATCTTCATGTCGTCTAGCCAGTCGAAGTCTTGCATAAAGTTCTCCGACGAGATGCGCCATGCAGCCGAAAAGGAGGGGAAGATACCCCATCGGTGATCAGGATGCAGTTTCGAGGAACCATCAGCACGCATGTTGAAAGTGAAAAGGTACTTGCTGTCGTAATTGTAAGATGCCCTGCCGAAGGCCGACAGGATTCCCCAGTGTGAAGCGTTCGAGCCGGTATTGTCCCACGCGATTTTGTTGGCCGCGTTGAGCGTCTTGATAGAGCCATCCTTGTAGTGCGAACCGTTGATGTAACTCTGTGACCATTCTGAGTCTGTCCAGGAGGTACCCGCCATCCCCTCGAAGTTGTGCTTGTCGGCGAAAGTTTTCTTGTAATTCAGCACATTGTCGAACACCAACAGTTGGTTCATGCTGCGGGTGTCCCAGGCGGCACCCCAGTCATCTCTGTCGGTGCCATGCACGGGGGGGGTGAAGCCAGTCGATTTACCGTTGCGACGGTCCAAAGTGAAGGATGTCCGGAGAGTGAGGTCGGGCATGAAGGTGATCGTGGCATTTGCCGAGGCGATCAGCCTGTTCTCGTTGTCCCTGTTGTTCTTCCCATTCTCAAGTGCTTCCACCGGGTTGGTGATATTCTGTCCGAAAAAGAGACGGTTATAGAGACCACTGGCTTCATCCTTCACAGTTGCCGCCGTAGGCAGGTTCACCACGGAGAGCACCACCCCACCCCTGTTTGAGCCGAGGCCAGTTGTTACACCGTTCCGGGTATTGTCGGAATAGGCCAGGTTCAGCCCCATGTGCAGCCAATTTCTTAGCTGGCTTTCCACGTTGCTACGCAGGTTGAAGCGGCGAAAGAAGGCAGCGCTGAGTACCCCTTTCTCATCGAGGTATCCGCCTGACACGAAGTAGCGGATCCGTTCATTGCCGTCGGCTAACTGCAGCTGGTAGTTTTGTATGATTCCGGTACCATAGACCTCCTTGAACCAATCGGTTCTGTCGGTGGTTCCCTCCGGGATGGCTCCTGGCCGCAGTTCATCCATCAGCTCCTTGTATTGGGCAGCATTGAGTGACTCTATTTGGTTGGCTACCCGGCTTGCGCCATACTGTATGTGTGCCGTAACCTTGGCTCCTGTTGTTGCCTGCTTTGTGGTGATCAGCACCACGCCGTTGGCAGCACGCGATCCGTAGATGGCAGCCGAGGAAGCATCTTTCAGTATCTGGATATCAGCAATATCGTTTGGCGAGAGGAAGTTCATGTTGTCGACCGGCACGCCGTCCACCACGTAGAGAGGGCTGTTGCTCCCGTTGAAGGAGGTGGTACCGCGCACCCTAATCACCATGTCGCCTCCAGGTGTGCCGCTGGGCTGGTAAACGTTTACGCCGGCAGCCTTTCCCTGGATGGCCTGCGCAGCTGAGATGATGGGACGTTCATCGATGCTCTCGGTGGAGATGGAGGATACCGCTGTGGTGATATCGCGCCGCTTCACCGAGCCGTAGCCAATCACCACCACCTCTTCGAGTGTTTTCAGATCTTCGACCAGTATGATGTTCAACCTGTTTCTCCCGGCGGTGTGAATCTCCTGCGATAGATAACCTATGTATGAGACCAACAGGACGGCATTCTCATCCACGGTCAGGGAGAAGTTGCCATCTAAATCGCTCACAGTACCGTTCGAAGTTCCCTTTTCAATGATATTTGCACCGATCACCGGCTGACCGAGCTCATCGATGATGGTTCCGCTGATCTGCCTTCTGCTCACTTGTTGGCCGGGTACAATCACGATGTAATTGTCCTTCACTTGCCAGGTGAATCCTGTTCCCTGCAGTATCCGGTTCAGCACCTCTTCCAATGGTTGGTTGCTGATACTGAGATCCAGATTCGGCTGATTCTTTAGTTGTGATTCATTGTAGGCGACGAACATTTTCGTCTGCCGCTCTATTTCCTGCAACGCTTCTATAACCGAGATATCATTTTGTTGAATGGTTACAGCCACCTTCTCCTGGGCGATCAGGGATGCCGGTGAGGCGATGAGACATAGCAAAAAGATAAAAACCGCTGTTTTTGTCTTTTTTATGTTGAAAAAATTGATACCTTTAAAATTCATTTCTTGGTGTTAGGTTAGATGTTTGACTTATTGTTCAGATGAATAAATTCTAACGCTGAGCTACCGGGATAAAGGTGCCACTTTATTCCGGTTTTTTTGTGTTGCAGATCATGATGTATCCATATTATTTATTGGTTTTAAGGGTTTACTGATGTTGTGACTGTAAAGGCAAGATGTAACATTTGTCCTCTTCTATTCTGTATTTGATGTGTCCCGACACCTCGGTGATGATCTCCATCACCAATTGCAGCGGGGTATCACTCTTGAAACGGAAGGTATATCTGTCCGCTTTAAGGGTGTTGGCGGTGTAGACGAAGGTGACAGGGTACTTTCGTTCAAGTTCGGCGATAATCTCTTCCAGGGTAGCCGACTTGAATATGAGTTCTCCCCTTTGCCAGGCAGTCACATCAAACAGGTCGGGATGGGTAATTGATTCTTCTCCGGTATTCTTGTTATAGGTGAATTGTTCACTGGGCAGAAGTATCCGTGCTGACTCCAGGTTGTTGTAACGCACCTCCACACTGCCGGAGAGCAGGGTTGTGGTGAGGAGCGGATCACCGGGGTACACCCTCATATTGAACGCTGTTCCCAGTGCTGTCACCTGGTAATCGTTCGACTTCACGATGAAAGGCATTGCCTCGTTGTGGGCCACCCTGAAGCTGGCCTCACCAATCAGGTAGACACTTCTGGTTTCACCGGTGAACTGTTGTGGGTAAAGCAGGGTGGTGGTGGCATTCATCTGCACCTCCGTACCGTCGGGCAACGTCAGGCGTGTCACTCCGGCAATCGGTACATACTGCTCAATCAGATCGTCCTTCACCGGCGTTTCAGCTGTTGTGAAGTAGAGGGTTGTTACCAGCGCTACCAGCAAGATGGCAGCTGCCGCCTGCCAGAAGCGGAGGATTCGGGTTTGTGAGTTACCCTGTCGTTCTCTGATTTTCAGATATACCAGTTTCAACGATCGGCGCATCTGTGGTGTCACCTCTGTGCGACTACCCTCTTCCAGTTGGTTCCATAAATTGTTTAATGCCATATCCTTTTCAACGGCATGCTTCTCATCTATGATCCAACGTTGAAATGCAGCACGTGCATCCGGTGAAACATCTTTTTTTGCAAATAACTCTAAAATTCTTTTGAAGTAGTTTTCCATCTCAAATGTCTCTCAAATCAGAATTCACAGCCCGGTCCTTTTATGCACCGTATAGTGAATAAACAATTGAAAATGGGGTACTACTTAAAAATTCATTAAAAAAAGAGTAATCAGCAGCAGTTTTTTGAGTTCTTTTAATGCCAGATAGATGTGTTGCTCCACGGTACGTACAGAAAGATTCATTTTTTCCGCGATCTCCTGGTTGCTGAGATGTTGAAAGCGGCTCAACTCGAACACTTCGCGCCGCTTGCCGGGCATCTGTTCCATTGCCAGCATCAGCAACAGTTGCAGCTCTTCGCGGTAGATTTCGTTTAGGGGGTCTTCAAATTCAGCCAGTTCCGTGATACCCTGCAAATCCTGCTGCGTGTGGATGTATTTCGATTCCAGGTTTTTTCGTTTAATGCGGTTAAAAACGCTGTTTTTGACCATGGTGTAGAGGTAGTTTTTCTCCAGGTTTCCTTCCCAGAGATCTGGTGTCTCCCAGAGCCTGACAAAGATATCCTGTGCCACATCCTCCGCCTCCTGCTCCGATTTCAGGAGGATGAAAGCAAATGACCTGACCTTGGGATAATACAGGTGAAATAGTTCCTCAAATCTGGCTTTGTCCGGTTCAGTTTTCATGGAAGGTGCACCATAGCCTTTTGTTGGATAATTGAAATGACAAAGATATTGATTTTTCTGCAAACAAACGAATGACTGGAGCAATGGTTGCCACCCATCTACCGGGCATGTTCCTCATGATGTTGGCCACATTCCACCAGATATGACCTGTTGTACTAATTTCCGCAGTAGCGTAAAAGCTAAAGTTGTTTAGCGCATATGCAGATTTCTTGTTAATTATTCGTTTTTATCATTCTCATTTTTTGTATTTTGTGTGAAGAACCAAC
>JAHDQF010000070.1 GCA_018433945.1 Proteiniphilum sp.
CGACATCGAGGTGCCAAACCGCTCCGTCGATTTGAGCTCTTGGGAGCGATCAGCCTGTTATCCCCGGAGTACCTTTTATCCTTTGAGCGATGGCCCACCCATGCGGAACCACCGGATCACTTTGCCCTACTTTCGTACCTGTTCGACTTGTCGGTCTCACAGTCAAGCGCACTTGTACCAATATACTCTATGCACGATTACCATCCGTGCGGAGTGCACCTTGGGAAGCCTCCGTTACTCTTTTGGAGGCGACCACCCCAGTCAAACTACCCACCAAGCGGTGTCTTTCTCTCGAAGTTAGATTCCAAATAATCAAAGGGTGGTATTTCAACAGCGACTCCACTAATACTAGCGTACCAGCTTCGCAGTCTCCCACCTATCCTACACATCAATTACCCAAAATCAGCGCTAAGTTGCAGTAAAGGTTCACGGGGTCTTTCCGTCCCGTTGCGGGTAAGCGGCATCTTCACCGCTACTACAATTTCACCGAGCTCATGGCTGAGACAGTACCCAGATCGTTACACCATTCGTGCAGGTCGGAACTTACCCGACAAGGAATTTCGCTACCTTAGGACCGTTATAGTTACGGCCGCCGTTTACTGGGGCTTCGATTCAATGCTTCGCTTTGCAGCTAACATCCCCTCTTAACCTTCCAGCACCGGGCAGGTGTCAGGCCTTATTCTTCATCTTGCGATTTAGCAAAGCCCTGTGTTTTTGTTAAACAGTCGCCTGGGCCATTTCTCTGCGCCCTATCTCTAGGGTCCCCTTCTCCCGAAGTTACGGGGTTATTTTGCCGAGTTCCTTAGCCATGATTCACTCGAGCACCTTAGGATCCTCTCCTCACCCACCTGTGTCGGTTTACGGTACGGGCTGGATATCAATTATCGCGCCGAAGATTTTCTTGGAAGTCTGATTACCACATCTATCAAATCGCCCGAAGGCTCTCTGTACTGTCTGCTTTCAGCATCAATCAGCTATTAACCAATCAATATACCTACGGCATTCAACCAACTATTCCGTCAGTTGGCGTGTGTGTCACTACTCCGTCTCTCCTTAACTCAATATCCAGGTAATGGAATATTAACCATTTATCCATCGAATTCGCCTTTCGGCTACTCCTTAGGACCCGACTAACCCTGATCCGATTAACGTTGATCAGGAAACCTTGGGTTTTCGGTGTGCAGGTTTCTCGCCTGCATTATCGTTACTCATGCCTACATTTTCTTTTCTAACCGCTCCAGAATACCTCACAGTACTCCTTCTGCGCTGACTAGAATGCTCCCCTACCACTATATTTAAAATACAGTCCATAGCTTCGGCAGTGTGCTTGATGCCCGTTTATTATCCACGCTCAGTCGCTCGACTAGTGAGCTGTTACGCACTCTTTAAATGAATAGCTGCTTCCAAGCTAACATCCTAGCTGTCGCTGCAACCGAACATCGTTCTGTCAACTTAACACACGTTTGGGGGCCTTAGCTGTTGGTCTGGGCTCTTTCCCTCTCGCCACCGGACATTAGCACCCGGCGACTCACTCCCATAAAACACTTATCGGCATTCGGAGTTTGTCAGGAATTGATAGGCGGTGAAGCCCTCGCATCCTATCAGTAGCTCTACCTCCGATAAGCTATTATATGAGGCTGTTCCTAAAAACATTTCGGGGAGTACGAGCTATCTCCCAGTTTGATTAGCCTTTCACCCCTACCCTCAACTCATCCAAATCCTTTTCAACGGAAACTGGTTCGGTCCTCCATAGCCTGTTACGGCTACTTCAACCTGGTCAAGGGTAGATCACAAGGTTTCGCGTCTGCTCCCACTAACTATACGCCCTATTCAGACTCGCTTTCGCTTCGGCTCCGTACCTGAAGTACTTAACCTTGCTAGTGAGATGCAACTCGTAGGCTCATTATGCAAAAGGCACGCCGTCATCCCACGAAGGGACTCCGACCGCTTGTAAGCGAACGGTTTCAGGTTCTATTTCACCCCCCTGTTCGGGGTACTTTTCACCTTTCCTTCACAGTACTGGTTCACTATCGGTCTTCTATTGGTATTTAGCCTTACGGGATGGTCCCCGTAGATTCAGACAGGATTCCTCGTGTCCCGCCCTACTCAGGATACCGCTATGATATATAAAATTTACGTGTACGGGATTATCACCCTCTGCGATCTGTCTTTCCAAACAGTTCCACTTCATTTTATATGCCAATCGCGCGGTCCTACAACCCCAAAATTGCCGAAACAACTTTGGTTTAGGCTATTCCCCTTTCGCTCGCCACTACTCAGAGAATCGATTTTTCTTTCTTTTCCTGCAGGTACTTAGATGTTTCAGTTCCCTGCGTTGGCCCGCATTAATGCGTGACAGGCCTTCAGCCTGCCGGGTTGTCCCATTCGGATATCCGCGGATCATTTCATGTTTGCTGATCCCCGCGGCTTTGCGCAGCTTACCACGTCCTTCGTCGCCCATAGAAGCCAAGGCATCCTCCGTTCGCCCTTGAGTAACTTCTTATTACTGAAATTGTAGTCCCTTAAATTTATTATTTAACAGACTCAATCTATTTTTTCTATGCTCGAGACAAATCTAATATTTATCTCTTTTTCTTTACCTCTATATCTCTCTCAAAACTTCAAAGAACTAATTGATCGCGCTCACACGCTTTCGTAATGCCTGCGGACACGATCCGCTTGTGCACCCATTACGTGCAGGACATCTATATAATAAATGAAAGACAAGAGCAGAGCTCATAAGTCACATTACAGCTCCAAAAAGGAGGTGTTCCAGCCACACCTTCCGGTACGGCTACCTTGTTACGACTTAGCCCCAGTTAC
>JAHDQF010000037.1 GCA_018433945.1 Proteiniphilum sp.
GATGCTGCCGGAGATTTTGGGAGGACTCGATTTCGAAATATCGGCTATGCTGCGTGATATTTATACGAAGAAAGGAATCGCCTTCCACCTGAATGCGAAAGTGGTGCAGGTGGATGGCAACAAGGTCGTCTTCGAGAAAGAGGGGATGACCCACACGGTGGAAGGAGAAAAAATCCTGTTGAGTGTGGGCCGTCGCCCTGTCACGCAGGGCTTTGGGCTTGAAAACCTGCAGGTAGAGTTGCTGCGTGGTGGCATCAAAGTGGATGAGAAGATGCGGACCAATGTCCCCGGTGTTTTTGCTGCGGGCGATGTGACCGGTTTCTCACTGCTGGCTCATACCGCCAGTCGCGAGGGAGAGGTAGTGGTCAACAACCTCACCGGGCGAAATGATATCATGCGCTACAACGCCATTCCGGGTGTTGTATATACCAATCCCGAAGTGGCCGGCGTGGGGGAGACCGAAGAGACAGCCAAAGCCAAAGGGATAGCTTACAAGGTATCCAAACTGCCTATGACCTATGCGGGTCGTTTTGTGGTTGAAAATGAGGGAGGGAACGGGCTTTGCAAAATTTTGGTGGGTGAAAAACATGGCGAGGTGATCGGTGTGCATCTGTTGGGAAATCCTTCCAGTGAAATCATTTATGGAGCCTGTATGGCCATTGAACAGGAGATGACGCTGAAGGAGATGCAGGAGGTGGTCTTCCCGCATCCCACCGTGAGCGAGATTCTCAAGGAAGTTGTTTTTTCATTTTAATTCAGCAATAAGCTGTAAGCGATAAGCTATAAGTCGTAAGCTGTAAGGAATAAGCGATAAGCTATAAGAATAAAGATGCAAAAGGCAGGAATTGTTCACAAGCTAATAGCTAATAGCTAAAAGCTTAAGGCTTAAAGCTCTAATAGCTGTATAAAAAATTAAATCAATCAAAATATTATGCCAAAAGTTCTAACCATTGATCCGTCGCAGGTTCGTAAGCCGGGGTTCGTGGAGTTTCAACCCATTCCCGTCAATCAGTATCAAAAGAGCGTCACAGAAGAAAAAGAGCATTTCACCCACGAAGAGTTCAAGGCCATCTACCATGATATGGTGTTGATCCGTGAGTTTGAAACCATGTTGAACCTGGTCAAAACCAAGGGCGAGTATAACGGTACGCCGTACAACCACCCCGGTCCGGCACACCTTTCCATCGGTCAGGAGTCGGCCGCTGTGGGCATGGCCTGGACGCTGACAGTGGATGATTTTATCTTCGGAAGCCACCGTTCACACGGAGAGATTCTGGCCAAGGGGATGTCGGCCATCCATAAGCTGGATGATGAGCAACTTACCCGAATCATGGAAAACTTCTTCGACGGAGCGATATATGACATTGTAAAGAAAGATTTTGAAGGACCGGTTAAAGAACTGGCGAAACGTTTTCTGGTGTATGGAACCCTGGCAGAGATCTTTGCCCGCAAGACCGGATTCAACAAGGGGCTGGGCGGCTCGATGCATGCCTTCTTCACCCCGTTCGGCGTCTATCCCAACAACGCCATCGTGGGCGGTTCGGGCGATATTGCCGTGGGGGCGGCCCTCTACAAGAAGGTGAACCGCAAACCGGGACTGGTGGTGGCCAATATCGGCGATGCCGCCATGGCCTGTGGTCCCGTGTGGGAAGGCATCAATTTTGCGGCGATGGATCAGTTCACCAAACTTTGGGAAGGAGAGATGCAGGGAGGTCTTCCCGTGATCATCAACATCATGAACAACCAGTATGGCATGGGCGGCCAGACTAGCGGCGAGACGATGGGCTACGGCATTGCTGCCCGCATTGGTGCGGGCGTGAACCCCGAGCAGATGCATGCCGAGCGGGTGGACGGCTATAACCCCCTTGCCGTGATCGATGCCTACAAGCGCAAACGCAAAATAATAGAAGAGAAAAAGGGGCCGGTATTGCTCGATGTGCTCACCTACCGCTACAGCGGCCACTCTCCCTCCGATGCCTCCTCCTACCGCACCAAAGAAGAGGTGGAAGCCTGGGAGGCACAGGACTGCATCCGCAGCTATGGAGAGCAACTGCTGGAGGCCGATGTGGCGACTCAGCCGGAGCTGGATAGTATATCCGACGAGATTCGCCGGCTGGTGAATGAGATATTCCTTATGGCGATTGACGATGAGATATCTCCTCGCATGGACAATGCCGATGTGATTGGTGATATGATGTTCTCCAACGGATCGGTCGATTCCTTCTCCGATGCAAAGCCGGATGTACTGATGCCGATGGAGGAGAACCCCCGCGTGAAGAAGATCGCCGCCAAAGAGCGGTTTGCCTTCGATGCGGAGGGGAAGCCGTTCAGTAAGATGAAACAGTTTCAGTTGCGCGACGGCATCTTCGAGGCGATCATCGACCGGTTTTATAAGGATGCATCCCTCATTGCCTATGGCGAGGAGAACCGCGACTGGGGCGGCGCCTTTGCAGTCTATGGGGGACTGACCGAAGCGCTGCCGTATCACCGTCTCTTCAACTCACCCATCGCTGAGGCTTCCATCGTGGGTACCGCCATCGGCTATGCGATGTGCGGGGGACGGGTGATCCCCGAGATCATGTACTGCGACTTTATCGGGCGTGCCGGCGATGAGATCTTCAACCAGTTGCCCAAGTGGCAGGCCATGAGTGGTAACGTGCTCAAGATGCCGGTGGTGGTGCGTGTCTCCGTCGGCTCCAAATATGGGGCACAGCACTCGCAGGATTTGACCTCGCTGGTGGCGCACATACCCGGCATCAAAGTCTGCTTCCCGGTAACACCCTATGATGCCAAAGGACTGATGAATGCCGCCCTGCAGGGAACTGACCCGGTGATCTTCTTCGAGAGCCAGCGCATCTACGATATCGGAGAGCAGTTTCACGAAGGAGGCGTACCTGCCGGCTATTACGAGATACCCCTTGGCGAACCCGATGTGAAGAAAGAGGGGAAAGATGTCACTTTCCTGACTGTGGGACATACCCTCTATCCCGCATTGAAGGCCGCAAAAGAGCTGGAAGAGAAATATGGCATGAGCGCCGAAGTGATTGACGCCCGTTCGCTGGTTCCCTTCAACTACGAGAAGGTGATTGCCTCGGTGAAGAAAACGGGAAAGATCATCGTAGCCGGTGATGCCACTGCACGTGGTTCATTCCTGAACGACATGGCCGCTCATATCGGTCAGCTGGCGTTCGACTGGCTCGATGCGCCGGTCTGCGTGCTGGGTTCCCGCAACTGGATTACCCCGGCACATGAGTTGGAAGAGGCATTCTTTCCGCAACCGGGCTGGTTCCTGGATATGATCCATGAACGCATTCAACCGCTGAAGGGCTATGTACCGGGACAGAACTTCACCGACGGGGAGTTGATCAGAAGAGCGAAAAAGGGAGTCTGATTCGATGATGTGAGGATTCAATGATGTGCCGATGTGCTAATGTGTTGGTGTGATGATTTGATGATGTGCTGATGTGATAATCAGCTGTAAGCAATAGGCTGTAAGCAATCAGTGAATCAACTAATCGTTAAATCGTTGAATCGTTAAATCAGTAAATCAATATGATATGTTGAAAGTAAATGCACACCTTCATACACCGTACTCCTTCAGTGCATTCCGGGATATCGATGAGGCATTGGACAGAGCGGTTGCAGAAGAGGTAAAGGTGGTGGGAATCAATGATTTCTACACAGCCGAAGGATATCAGGAATGGGCTGAGGGTTGTAAAAAAAGGCAGCTCTATCCGCTTTTTGGCATCGAACTGATCAGCCTGAACGAAGAAGACCGGAAAGCGGGAATTCGGGTGAATGATCCTGCCAATCCGGGTCGTACTTACTTAACGGGGAAGGGTATGTTTTATCCCTTCCGGTTGGCTGAACCGTATGCATCGCGACTGGCATCTGTCCGCAGTGAATCGAACCGACAGGTGGAGGCGATGTGTGCGAAACTGAACGATCATCTCCGGCACAAGGAAGTGAATATCACCCTCGATGTGGCGCAGATCAAAAATGAACTGACCAAAGGTGCCCTCCGCGAACGGCATTTGGCAAGAGCGTTGCGAATGGCAGTATATGCGCTTTGCGAAAATGATGAATCCGCTGTACAATCGGTTTTGGAGAAACTTTTCGATGGAAAAGAAGTGAAATCATCGTTCGGTGATATTGCCGGCATGGAGAACGAGATTCGTGCCAACCTGCTGAAAGCGGGCGGTGCCGCATTTGTGCCGGAAGACCCCAAGGCGTTTCTTCCGATGCAGGAGGTGTGTGAGATCATCCTCGCTGGCGGGGGCATCCCCACTTATCCTTTTCTGGCTGATGATGCCAAAGGAGGTTATACCGACTTTGAAAATGACCTGGAACGGGTGGCGGAACAACTCACGGAACGGGGTATTCATTCTGTGGAATTTATTACCCCGCGCAATGAGGTGCATCTGCTGGAAAAATATGCTGCCTATCTGTATGATCTGGGTTTCGTGGTGACGTTCGGCAGTGAGCATAATACGCCCGCCATGGAGCCCATTGAACTGTTTGCCAGAAACAGGGTACCATTGACCGACCGGCTGAAGCAGATCAACTACGACGGAGCTTGTGTGATCGCAGCCCATCAGCATGTGGTTGCACAGGGACTGGAAGGATATGTGGACGGTAATGGGAAGGCCGACCGTTCAAGGAGAGAGGAGTTTATGATGTGGGGAGATGCGTTGATTAAAAATGGTTGTGGGGGTTAACCAGGGAGAAGTTAAAAAATGAAGAAAGTTTAACTGAAAAACGCCAGCGCTCGTCGCTGTAGGAATTAGGAAAAAATAAAAATGAAGGAGATTGAACCCAATTGACAAAAACCGCATGATTACAGTGTAAACAGGGGAGAAATAAAAATGAAGGAGATTGAACAGCTTATTGAGATATCGCAGTTTTATGGGAGGGATCGTCGTTTTGTGATAGCCGGCGGCGGAAATACCTCCTATAAAGACAACGAAAAAATATGGGTGAAGGCCAGCGGTGCCTCGCTGGCGGATATTACCGAAGCGGGGTTTGCCGTGCTCGATCGTTCTTTGCTTCATCCGATGGCCGAAAAGGAGTACAGCGCCCATCCGGCAGAACGGGAAGAACAGGTGAAAAACGACCTGGCCGCAGCCACCCTCACCAAAGAGAAACGTCCTTCCGTGGAGACCTCGATGCACAATGTGATCGATTACCCTTTCGTGGTACATCTGCATCCGACAGCCGTGAATGGACTGATGTGCGCACAGGATGCGGAAGCCTCTTTAAAAAGACTGTTTGGCGAGAAAACGTTGTACGTGGAATATACCGATCCGGGATACCTGTTATTCAAAAAGGTGAACGACCGGATCAAAGCGTACCGTGCGGCCTACCATGAGGAACCCAAAGTGATCTGGCTGCAGAACCACGGCATTTTTGTCGCCGCCGGCACTACCGGTGAAATAAAATCGATCTATGCGGATATTTTTGATAAACTCGAAGGAGCAGTTTCAAAACCTTTGCCTTTGCAGGAAAGAGAACCCTCCCGCATCACGGAAGAAGTTGTTCCCGCATTGCGGATGATGCTCTCCGATAACGGACTGAAGACGCTGCGGGTACGTCATAACGAGCTCATTGAATGGTATGGCAACAGCGGAGAAAATCGGCAGGATATATCCAGACCCTTTACGCCGGATGAAATTGTCTATTGTAAATCAAATTATCTCTTCCTCAATGAAGAGGAACCCGATCAGCTGCTGCGTGAAGCGGAAAAAGCAATTCCCTCCTTTGAGCAGCAACATGGATATCTGCCAAAGGTGCTGCTGATAAAGGGGGTCGGACTGATCGCGATCGGCGACCATGCCCGCCAGTGTGACATCATCCTCGACGTGTTCGAAGATGCGATGAAGGTGGCCTGGCTCTCCCGGTCGTTTGGAGGACCCCATCCGATGACGCCGGAGCAGATCGATTTCATCGACAACTGGGAAGTGGAAAACTATCGCCGGAGTGTGGCAGCAGGTTCCCCCGGAGGGCGTGCCGACAATAAAGTCATCGTCATCACCGGTGCGGCTCAGGGCTTTGGGGAAGGCATTGGACGGTGCCTTATACCGGAAGGGGCCAATATTGTGGTGGCCGACCTGAATGAAGAAAGGGGGAGGGCCACGACAGCTGATTTCAACAGTATCGCGAAAAATAACCGGGCTGTTTTCGTGAAGACGAATGTAGCGGAAATAGTGAGTCTGGAGCATCTGGCACACGAAGCCGTATGTGCGTTCGGCGGGATCGACTGTTTCATCAGCAATGCCGGGGTACTGCGCGCCGGCGGACTGGATGAGATGACACCCGAAAATTTCGATTTTGTCACCCGCATCAATTATAATGCCTACTTTTATGGTACGAAGGTGGTCAGCAAAATCATGAAGTTGCAGACACAGTATGCTCCGGACGATTATTATGCCGATATCATCCAGATCAACTCCAAATCGGGCCTGCAGGGCAGCAAAGCGAACTTTGCTTATGCGGGAGGGAAATTCGGAGGAATTGGCCTGACGCAGTCCTTTGCACTGGAGCTGGCTCCCTTCCGCATCAAGGTGAACGCGGTCTGTCCCGGTAATTTCTATGACGGTCCCTTGTGGAGCGATCCCGAAAACGGGCTTTTTGTGCAATATCTGAATGCCGGAAAAGTACCCGGTGCCAAAACGGTCGATGATGTGAAAGCGTTCTACCTGTCGAAAGTACCGATGGGCAAAGGATGTACCCCGGCGGATGTGACCAAAGGGGTGCTCTATCTGATGGAACAGTGCGGTGAGACGGGGCAGGCACTCCCAATAACGGGCGGACAGGTAATGCTTTCGTAGAGAAAAGAACCAAGATGAAAAAACTGGGAAGGTGTAGAAGTGAAAAGTGATAAATGAAATGAAGAAGTGGCGGGGAGAATGTTTTTCTGGATAAGCATATAATTGAATTGACTACTATCCGATATGAATTTCAACGAATTAAAACAGAGCATACAGCAAATATCCGGCACATTGCGGAAAAATGCAATTTCTGCCGTAAACATCCATTTGACGGTTAGAAATTGGCTGATTGGCTTTTATATTGTTGAATTTGAGCAGAAGGGTGAAGACCGTGCAAAATATGGCGAAAAATTGCTTCAGAATCTTGCCGATTCGTTTAATGAAGAAGGATTATCGTATAGGAATTTAAACCTTTACAGGCAATTTTATTTAGTTTATCCGCAAATAAGTATTTATATACCACATTTCTTCCAAAAATATTTTGACGGGATTTGGCAATCACTGATTGCCAAATCTCAATTGGTTGATAAAGAGGAGGATGACATTTGGCAGACACCGTCTGCCAAATTAAGTAATTCGGAGGATGAGAAGGATAATTCAATTCTGCAGACACTGTCTGCAGAATTACAATCTTCTGAAAAAGTGAACGTTGGAATTGGGCAGACACCGTCTGCCCAATTCAGTCCCGATGAGGTTGCAGAACAGCTTCCTTATATTACAGAATTGGTTAGCAAACTTTCATTTTCACATTTTAGTTTATTGCTTACAGTCGAAGATCCTTTAAAACGGCGTTTCTATGAACTGGAATGTATTAAGGGAACCTGGAGTGTACGCGAACTCAAGCGCCAAATCGATACCCTGTATTTTGAGCGGAGCGGCATTAGTCGGAAGCCGGAAGAACTGAGCGAAAAGGTGCAGGAAAAATCCGAGAAAAGCACAAGTTTGGATATCATCAAATCACCGTTTACGTTCGAGTTTTTGGGCTTGAAAGCAGAAGATGTGGTTTATGAGTCGGATTTGGAGCAAGCGCTCATCGAACACCTGGAAGAATTTTTGATGGAACTCGGGCGCGGATTTTGTTTCGAAACGCGGCAAAAACGAATTATCATCGGCAATGAATATTTCTTCTGCGATTTGGTTTTCTATCATCGTATATTGAAATGCCACGTGTTGGTTGAATTGAAAGTGGACAGCTTTTCCCATGAACATATCGGTCAGTTAAAAACGTACGTCAATTATTATCGGAAAGAGATCATGCAACCGGACGATAATCCCCCTGTCGGTATTTTATTGGTGACCAATAAAAACAGCGCGTTGGTGGAATATGCCGTAGCTGATAGCGACCGTGAATTATTCGTATCGAAATATATCGTAGAACTTCCCGAAAAAAAACAACTCGAACAGTTTATCAATGAAGAATATATCAGACTAAAATAATGATTAAACATCACAGCATTATGAAAACAAGAGCAGTACGATTATATGGTAAGAAAGACCTCCGGCTGGAGGAGTTTGATCTACCGCAGATCAGGGAGGATGAGATCCTGGCCAAAGTGATGTCCGACTCCATCTGCATGTCCTCCTACAAGGCATCTTCGCAGGGTACGGATCACAAGCGGATTCCCGATGATGTGGCGGAAAACCCCATCATCATCGGCCATGAGTTTGCCGGTGAACTGCTGGAAGTGGGGCCCAAATGGGCGCACAAGTTCAAGTCGGGTGATAAATTCTCCATCCAGCCGGCGCTTTATTATGAAAAGGGGCCGGTGGGCATCCTGAGTGCTCCCGGTTACAGTTACAAGTATATCGGTGGGGATGCCACCTACGTGGTCATACCCAACGAAGTGATGGAGCAGGATTGCCTGCTTCCCTTTCGGGGCGAGGGTTACTATCCCGCTTCGCTGTCCGAGCCGCTCTCCTGCGTAATCGGTGCCATGCATGCCAACTACCACACCACCCCGGGCAGCTATCAGCACAAGATGGAAATTAAGGATGGCGGGAAAATGGCGATCCTGGCCGGCGTGGGCCCCATGGGCCTCGCCGCCATCAACTATGTACTGCACCGGGAGGAGCGCAGACCCTCCCTGCTGGTGGTGACCGATGTGAACCAAGCTCGGCTGGACCGGGCTGCTTCCATCTACACCGCTGAATTTGCCGCGTCAAGAGGGATTGACCTGCGTTATGTCAATACCGGTAAAATGGAAGACCCGGTGAAAGAGTTGAAATCGATCAGTGGTGATCAAGGATATGATGATGTCTTCGTGTTCGCTCCTGTGAGACCGGTAGTGGAGCAGGGAGATGCGATACTGGCATTCGACGGCTGCCTCAACTTCTTTGCCGGCCCGGGTGATCCGAACTTCAGTGCCATGCTCAACTTCTACAACGTGCATTACGCCTATACCCATATCGTGGGAACCAGTGGCGGCAACAACGATGACATGAAGGAGGCGATTGAGATCATGAGCGGGGGACTGGATCCGGCGGGATTGGTGACGCATATCGGGGGACTGGACGCGGTGCCCGATACTACCAACCGGCTGCCGGAGATTCCGGGCGGCAAAAAGCTGATCTATACCCATATCGATCTGCCGCTGACCCCTATCGACGATTTTGAAAAGCTGGGGAAAGAGAATGAGCTGTTCCGCGAACTGGCTAAGATCTGTAAGCGACACAACGGTCTCTGGAGCGTAGAAGCGGAATCCTACCTGTTGAAATATTTTGAAAGGAACTAATTATATACTAAATTTACACCCGCAGCTTCATACTTATAATTTATCGAAGTGAAACGAATATCCCGATTTAGCGGGACAGCTTATCGCTTACCGCTTACCGCTTATCGCTTACAGCTTACAGCTAAAAACTGATTATGAAACAATTAGATGTGAATTTAATGCATCCGGTGGATCAGATCAATGTGATCATCGGACGGATATACAGGAGCGGGATGACCACCACCTCCGGAGGCAACATCTCTATCAGGGATAAAAACGGCGATATCTGGATCACCCCTTCCGGAGTGGATAAGGGATCGCTCACCGTGAAGGATATCATGCAGGTGAAGCGCGACGGAACGGTCATCGGCCTTCACAAGCCATCATCTGAACTGCCCTTTCACAAGGCAATCTACGAGGCGCGACCGGAGCTCACCGCCATCATCCATGCCCACCCACCGGCACTGGTGGCCTTCAGCATCACCGGCATCGTGCCCGACACCAAGATTGTACCGCAGGCACACAACATCTGCGGCGACATCGGCTTTGCACCCTATGGTACGCCCGGAAGCGAAGATCTGGGTAAAAAGATCGCCTTTGAGTTTGAAGACAAGCGGTATAAGGCGGTGATCATGGAGAACCACGGGGTGGTGCTGGGCGGCACCGATCTGATGGATGCCTACCAGCGGTTTGAAACGCTGGAGTTCTGTTGCCGTACCATCATCAATGCCAGACGACTGGGAAGCGTGAACTATCTGTCGGATGAACAGGTATCGCAATATGTGAACCACCTGCCGACGAATGTATCGCATTTCATGGATATTGATCATCCCTCCGAGGAGCGGGCCATCCGTACCGAGATGGTGAACATCATCCGGCGGGCCTGTAACCAGGGATTGATGATCTCGACCTATGGGACGGTTTCGGTACGGTGGAAAGAGAACGATTTCCTGATCACTCCCAGCAACGTTGCCCGGTGGGACATCGTGCCCAGCGATATCGTGCAGATCAAAAACGGGATGGCAGAGGCAGGGAAGACACCCAGCCGTTCGGTTGCCCTCCATCAGCGCATTTATCAGCTTAACCCGCACATCAACTCCATCATCTGCACCCAGCCGGTGAACCTGATGGCACACGCAGTGAGCGGCTCTAAATTCGATGTACGCACCATTCCCGAGAGTTGGATCTTCCTGCAGGATGTACCTTCCATACCCTTCGGGCTGATCTACAATGATGTGGACAGTGTGGCCAGGATGTTCGCCAAGAACCGGGTGATCCTGGTCGAAAACGACAGTGTTTTCGTGACAGGGGACAAGCTCCTCAACACGTTCGATTATCTGGAGGTGGCTGAGTTCTCGGCCAACTCACTGGTGATGGCCGCTTCTATCGGTCCCCTGCAACCAATCGGTGATGAGGAGATCGAGGATTTGAGGGTTGCGTTTAATGTGAAGTAAAAAAATGAATGAGTTAGAATAGCTTTGGTGTTGGGAGAAGATGTAAAGCGAAACAAACAGGTCTTTATAAACAATGTTTTTGTTAATTTTGCAGTCATGAAACGAGCATGAATTACGAAGTAATCGACGTAGTCAACAATCATTTCACACAAGTACATGATAATCGCGAGTTCACTAAAGTTAGACTATTCCTCGCAATGGCATAATCCAAACAAGTTTGGCTTCTGCTCATTGCTTAACGGAATAGTTCCATACGACTTTAATGTAAAAAAATAAAATAATATCGTATGAAACGAGCATTTAAACCGTTTACACCCATGTTGATGACTAAAAGCGAGTTCCATACGACACCTTTGAAAATCAATAATTTTAGTCGTATGAAAATAGTGGTCTCCCCTTTCACCATCCCATCGTTCAACCTGGCGGCTGAAGAGTATCTCTTCACCCGGAGGGGGGAATCTTTTTTTTTCTTTACCGCAACGATCCCAGCGTGATCATCGGCTCCAACCAGGCGGTGGTGAACGAGGTGAATCAGGACTACTGCATCGAACATGATATCCGCATCCTACGGCGGATATCGGGTGGGGGAGCGGTGTATCACGACCAGGGCAATCTCAACTATTCGTTGTTGCAGGACAAGACAGATGCACCCCTGAGCGGTCGCTTCCTGGAGTCGGTGGTGGCGGCGCTTCAGGCACTCTCCGTGCCGGCAGAGGTGGGCAAGAGAAAGGACCTCTGGCTGGAGGGTTACAAAATATCGGGTACCGCCTCGCATGTCTCGCTCTACAGGGAACTGCACCACGGTACCCTGTTGTATGATACCAACCTGGATGCGTTGCAGCAGGCACTGGCCGCCGAAAACGAAAGCCCGGTCAAGAAAGCGACTGCCTCGGTACCCAGCCCGGTGACCAATATTCGCAGTTACCTTGCTGAAAAAGGGGCAGAGGCACCGGAAATCGATGCTTTTCTGGAAATGTTTGCAGCACAGCTTCTCCTCTACTATGGGGAGAGCGAAATAATGGAACTGCAAGCAGAGGCACTCGAAGCGATCGGTCAGCTCCAGAAGGATAAATATACCTGCCGGAGCTGGAACTACCGGCTTTGATCCTGCCGGTACTGAACCTACCGACGATGGAACTACCGGCTTTGATTCTATCTGCTCTGATCCTCCCTGTTCTGATCCTCCCTGTTCTGATTCTACCGACAATGATCCTACCAGCTCTGATCAAAGAGGCTTTATTCATACCTGCGCTGGAACTTCCGGCAATGCTCATACCGGCAATGATCTTACCCGTTCTGATCCTCCTTATTGATCTCCTCTGCCAGTCGGAATCCCTGGATGATGCGGTGCCCCATGCCGATGCCGTCGCGCAGGTTTCCGGCGATGTGGAGCCCGTGATACTGTTTCTCCAGCGATGATACCGTGCGAAACCGCTCTTCGGAGGAGCGTTCATATTGGGGGATCGCATAGCGGTGGCGGAAGATGTGGATCAGGTCGGGTTCTTTCCCTGCCGGGAAGCGAAGCAACCGGTGGAACGAGCGGATCACCCTCTCTTCGATCTCCCGGTCGGACAGATCCACGCAGCTGCTGTTTCGAATGCCTCCCATGAAAAAGGAGAAGAGCATCCCCCCTTCGGGGCTTCGGCCTGTAAAGCAGGCGGAGGGAAACAATATACCCAGAAAATCCTCTTTTTCTGCTGTGGGAATCAATCCTCCGAAAGCATTGAAGCGGAGCCCATCCAGCTTTCTTACGCCGACAGCTACCTGAACCACCGGCGCGTAGCGGAGGCTGGTCAGCTGTTTCATTGATGAGGCATCGACAAAAGGGAGCAGCTCCGGCAATTGATATGCGCCGGTGGTGGTCACCAGGTGGCGCGAACGGAACAGGAGCTGTCCGCCCTGTTGCGTAGCGGTGGTGTTCCAGTGACCTGTCTTCCTGTCGGGAGCGACAGTTACGCCGGTAAGGGAGCGGAAGATATCCTCCCCGCCGATGGCTGCGCTCATGGCCCGGGTGAGTTGTTCCATGCCCCCGTAGGTAGAGAAGATACCTTTCCGGGCCTTGCCGGCAGGTTGCTTCATTGCCTCTCTCGCTTTTTGGATGCTGCCGCCAATGAAGCTGCCATACTGTTGCTCCAGGTTATAGAGCTTGGGCAGTGCATGGCGGGTGATCAGGGTATGGGGGTCACCGGCATAGACGCCGGATAGGAACGGGTCCACCGCATAGTCGAGGAACGATTTTCCCAGGCGGCGGGCCGTCATTGCCGCCACCGTTTCATCCGGGTCACTCCCCCTGCGGCGGAAGGGTTCCCCCAAGATCCGCAGTTTGTCGCCCATGGTGAAAAGAGGAGTGGTGATGCCGCCGATTAATCCGCCGGGGAGAGGGTGAAACTTTCCCTTCTTCCAGATCCAGCGGCTCTCCGCTTCCTTGGTGGCAAACTCGATCTCGCACCTGCCGGAGAGGGAATGGTAGAGTTCCATCACCTCCTCCGATGCACCGGAGCCGGTATTGGGGCCCGACTCAAAGAGAAAACCCTGTTCGCTGTGGGTGGCGATTTGTCCCCCGGTACGGTCGCTCTTCTCGAGGAGGGCGACGGTGAGGCCTTTCTTTTTCAGTTGTAAGGCGGTGGTCAGTCCCGTGAGGCCACCTCCGATGATGACCACATCTTTTTCTATTCTTTCCATGAATTCGGTTATATGGGTTTTGAAAATGTTTTATTGGTATGAATCAACAGCTTATCGAGCGATGCGGCCACGTTGCGCACGTAGGGCGACCCTTTCTCGCGCATCACAATCTGCTCGCTGTCAAAGAGGATGAGGCCGTCGTCGGCAAACCGGCGCATCGTATCCTCCGAGTAGGCAGTCATCGCCTGCACCTCCTCCCGGGTAAGGTGAAGCTGCTCTGCCAGCTCCTGCCAGTGGATCTCCCCGTTGCACATCAGGGTGGTGATCACCTCACGCGTCACCTGTTCCTCGCGGTTCAGGGTGTATCCCTTTTTCACCGGCAGATGGCCGTTGCGGATCGTTTTGATATACTCTTCTATGCTTTTGGTGTTCTGGGCATAGGCTCCTGTCAGCTGGCTGATGGCGGTGACGCCGAAGGCATAGACCTGTCCCGTGGTACGGCGGGTGCAGTAACCCTGGAAGTTGCGATGCAGGGTGCCGCCGCTCAATGCCTGGTAAAGTTCATCCTCCTCTTTCACGTAATGATCCAGCCCTATCTGTTGGTATCCTCCCTGCAACAGCAACTGTTGTGCCGCATGATAGAGGTTGTTCTTCAGTTCTTCGGAGGGGAGTCCCTTTCGTTCCAGCAGCTTTTGCCGCGGGAAGAGGTGCGGCATGTGGGCATAGGAGAAGGTGACCAGCCGGTCGGGTGACAGGTCGATTGCCTGTGCAATGGTGTCGGTGAAGCTCTCCACGGTCTGAAGCGGTAGCCCGTAGATGAAGTCGAGGTTGATGCGGATCTCTCTTTCCCGCAGCAGGGCAAAAAGCTCCTTCATGGGAAGCAGCGACGGAAGCCGATTTGATGCTTTCAGCACGGCGGGATTGAAATCCTGGATGCCGATGCTCATCCGGTTGAAGCCGGCATCGGCCAGTTGCTCATAGGTTGATTCCCGCATGTAGCCCGGGTGACACTCGATGGCGATCTCGGGGTTGTCGATGGTGCCGAAACGGCTGAACAGCGTCTCGTTGATCTTCCGGATCAGGCCGGGATCGAAGGTGGAAGGCGATCCTCCGCCGTAGTGGATCTGGGCAATCTTTCTGTCGGGGTCAATGTGGCGGCAGACGATCTCTGCCTCACGGATCACTGCCTCCACATAGTCGCTGTCGCTGCTTCCCCTGGTACGGGGATAGGCATTGCACCCACAATAGTGACACATGCGGTTGCAGTAGGGAAGGTGAATGTAAAAGGAGAGGTGTGCCGGTTCCTGCCGGTTAGAGGCATCGATAGCCCGGATCAGATCCCTTTCATCATAATCATCCCGAAAGAAATTTGCCGGCGGGTAGCTGGTGTAGCGGGGTACAGGTACGTTATATCTGGCAATTATTGAATCCATAAGTCAAAGATATTCCATTTTTTTTACATGAAACGGTTCGAAAAAACGTACAAAAATAAAGGAAATCACCGCAAGGGTCAGCTCCATGGCAAACAGTCCCGAATAGCCGGCCAGGTCTCCCACCCAGGCACTCCCCAGTGAAATGATCATGGCGCTGAGATGGGTGAGCACGATCTGCAGCGTGAAGTCGGTCCCTTCGCGACCCTCACGCACAATATCCATCGCTGAGGTATTGATCATGGTGGAGGCCATGCCATAGGTACCCCAGACCAGTGCCACACCGATCAGTATCAGTGCATGGTTCTCAATCTCGCTTTGTGTGAGCCAGAGAAAGTAGGCCGCGGGAATGATGATCAGGGCCGAGATGATCCGCCGGGAGCGCAGCTTCCCTTTTCTGCGGATGAAGATGCCGGCCAGGAATGCGAATAAGATACCTGTGGATACACCGAAGATACCCACCATGGCACCGATCTCCTTCATCTGGTAACCCCTGTCCACCAGGTAGGGACTGAGGGTGGAGAGGATGCCAATCAGTCCCGCGTAGAAGAGGGCGAGGAAGAGGATTTGTCGCCAGATCTGTTTCTGTGTGAAGAAGAGCAGCATGTCGCGTGACGTTGCCTTCTTTCCGTTTTTTCGTTCCTGCAGGGTGATCCCCCTGTTGAATGCGAGCGGAAACAACGCTATCAGGACGAAGATGGCCACCCAGGGGAGCAGGTGCGACCAGCCAATGCGGTGGAAGAGCAGCAGCAGGAAGCCACCGCCCACCATGCTGCCGGTGAAGGAGCCCATCGATTGCATGCTGTTGAGCAGGCTGCTGTTTTTGCGTTCAAAGGAGCGGGCTGCCATGGCATCGGTGGCGATGTCCTGGGTAGCCGATGAGATAAAGGCCAGCAGGATGAGGATGATGATCAGGCTAAAATGGGTCTCGATGTTGAGCATGGCAACCCCGAATATGATCACTGCATACACAATTTCTGCTCCGAAGATCCACCGTTTGTAATCCCTGATTGATTCTGTTCTGCTATCTACCAGTGGCGACCAAAGAAATTTCAGGATCCAGGGCAGTTTGATCAGCTTGAGCAGGGCAATGGCGAGGAGGGAGTAATTGCCCTGCCGCATCAGCACCGGCAGTGCGGTCGCAAAGAAACTCATCGGGATGGATTGCGCGATGTAGAGGAAGAAAAAGGTGGTGAGGTTGGTGGCGACTCTCTGTTTCATTTTGTTTTCATTTCAATGAAAAGTCGACTGTCACTCCCGCCGTAAAGGGTCTGCCCGGTTTCCCGAGCTGGCGGCCGGAAGATTCGAAATAATATCCGAGGTACTTCTTGTTTAAAATATTTTTTGCCCAGAGCGTGAGATTCAGCTTTCCCTTTTCCACTCCTGCGCTGGCGTTGAGTAAGCCGTAAAAAGGTTGTTTCACCCGGTTATCCTCGTGCCAGTAGATCGCTCCCATGCCGGTATAATTTGCCTGGAGCAATAGACTTTCGCTGAAGGCAGTGCGCCATTTGATCCGCTGCTCCGCCCCCACGGTAAGGGTGTGGCGGGGTACAAAAGGGAGGTAGTTGCCGCTGTAGTCAATCTCTTCACTGTAACGGTAGCTGTGAAAGGTAGCGTGGGTGTAGCCGTAGGTGAGATGAATCATGGAGCATTCCGATGGCAGCATTTTCAGCGTGAGCTCTGCACCCTTGCTGATGGAACGTCCTGCGTTGCGGATCTTCACCCCCTGCAGGTCGAGCAGCTGCTTTACCTGTTGGTTCCGGATGTCAATGTAGAAGAGTGCCGCCTCTGCCAGTACCTTTCTCCCGAAGAAAGCTGCCTTCCCCCCGATTTCATAGTTCCAGCTTCTCTCCGGGCCGAAGGTTCGCTCGTTTTCTGTTTCAAAGACGGTATTGAAGCCACCGGCCTTGTATCCCTTGGCCCAGGTGGCATAGATCTGATCATCATTGTCGAAGCGATACTGCAGCGTCAGCTTGGGAGTCCACTGCGAAAAGGTGAGGGGAGAGTCATACTGGTTGCTTAATGCCACACTGTCGCCTGTAAGTTTGTTCTCGCGATGAATCGAGTTGTCCTTTTCATAGTCATACCGTATTCCTCCCTCCAGCCTCAGCCGGGGTGTGATCTGTAGCTCCGACTGGTGGTAAAGGGCGATGCCACGGCTGAGGTCATCGTAGCGTTTTTCCAGCTGATAGGGCGGCTGCGCCATGTGAAGGAAGACGTCGGTACTCCTGTCAATGGCATGGTGAAAGGCAAACAGCCCGAAGTTCCAGTCATAGACCCCCTCCGTCACATCCCGGAGGTTAATCTCCTGTGAGAGGAGGCGCTGCCTTTCCCCCTGCACCGCATAGTAGAGGTCGCGGGGTGAAGCATCCTGGTCCACCTCGTAGGTATCATCCAGCAGCTGCAGGCTGGTTTGCGAACGAAGCCAGAAGTGAGGGGTGTGGTAGTCGGCCTGTAACCCCGCATCGTAGATGAACCGCTCGTAGTAGCTCGGGTGGTTGAGCGAGACGGAATCAACATCGTTCCGTTCACTGTTCACTGTCCCGTATCCAAAAGCGCCCTGTTTCACATACTCTGCTCCGTGTTGCAGACGGAAGCTCAGGTTGTGGCGGGGGCGCCACTCCAGCCGGTTGCTCAGTGAGGCGGCGTTGAGGTGGTCGGCTGTTTTGCCGTTATATTGGTTGATGATGAAGCCGTCGGAGTGATGGTAGTCGCCCGTGACTCCCCAGGCGAAACGCTCCCCCTCTTTTTGGCGGTGCGACAGCGTGAGGCGGGTCTCGTTGTAGCTGCCATAGCTGAGCTGCACCCGTGTCCCCTGCTTACGGAAGGGAGAGGCGGTATGCACCAGGATGATGCCGCCCATTGCGTTGCGACCGTAGAGCGTGCCCTGTGGTCCACGCAGAAACTCAATCTTTTCGATATCGGCCAGGTTGATGTCGAACGACGACTTCTCGAAGTGGGGGATGCCGTCCACATACATCGCCACTCCCGGGGCGTTGATCAGTGAGCCTACGCCCCGGATGAATACCGAGGAGGTGAGCCGTGTATCCCGGTCGATCATGATAAAGTTGGGAACCGAGGCGGTGAAATCCTTCATGTCGTATAGCTGCCTTTTTTGAAGGGTGGTGCCGTCGAGAGCGGTTGTGGCAGAGGGTATCTTCCAGTCGGCATGGGGGAGCTTGATGCTCGACACAACGATGCTGTCGAGCGTGACATTTCGAAGCGTATCCGTCTCGTTCGCCATTACCGGGATCGAGACAAAAAACAACAGTAATCCCTCCCACAATAAGTGTATCAAACGGGATGGTTGATGATTTGATTGATCAGAATACATAAAATATTTTTCGATAATGTCAGGTGGTGTTATCCGGATGCAAAGAAAGGCTTTTCTTCTTTGTCTATCAATCACTATTTGTAGTGATTTTGCGTGGTCACCCGAACAAATTCATGCTATATGAATTTTGTGCACCGGAATCAATTCGCTCTCGCTATCTTCACAGCAGGAAGCACTTTAAGCTGTATGGATTTTGTGCAGCTTTAACGGATCAGCGTTTTCCTGATGATAAAATTTTCCCTGACAGCTGTCTCTTTCCTGAAATCGTTTGATGATTTTTTCCCTCACCTCGTGATTCTTCAATCCCCAGTCGGGGGCGATCAGCAGTTTTGCGGGCGATTGGGAGGTGAACCGCTCAATGTAGATATCGGGGTGAAGCCGCTCCGCAAAGCGGACACAGAGATCAATGTATTCATTCAGCGTGAACAGGTTGAACGATTCCGGTAACAGCTTGTACTCCATCGCCATGGCTGTGTACCGGATGATCTGAAGCTGATGCAGTTTGAGGGTGGTCAGCGGCAACTCCGACAGCCGGTCGGCATGGCAAAGGATCTCCTCCTCGCTCTCGCCGGGAAGTCCCAGAATCATGTGCGCCCCCACAGGGATGTTGCGCTTCGCCGTTTTACAGATCATTTCTGCCGACTCTTCATAGGTATGCTGCCGGTTTACCCGTTCCAGGGTTTTGTTCAGGGTGGATTCCACACCATATTCCAGCAGCACAAACGTTTTTTTGCTGAGTGCTTCAAAATAATCGAGCAGCTCACAAGGCATACAGTCGGGGCGGGTACCCACGATCAGCCCCACCACACCGGGATAGGCCAGCGCCTCTTCATATTTTTCGGTCAGTGAAGAGAGGGTGTCGTAGGTATTGGTATAAGATTGAAAATAGGCCAGGTACTTCATCTCCGGATACTTACGCGAGAAGAAGTCAATACCGTCCGCCAACTGTTCTGAAATGGTTTTGGTTGGTTTCCCATATCCCGGGCTAAAGCTCTGGTTATTGCAATAGGTGCATCCGCCGCGTCCCTTGCTGCCATCACGGTTGGGGCAGGTGAAGCCGGCATTGATGGATATCTTCTGTACTTTGAACGGGAACTTCGCCGAAAGAAACTCGGCAAAATCGCGATAGGGTTTGTTGTTTGGGTGCACTTTTGTCTGTTTTCCCACAAAAGTACATGAAAATTGAGTATTTCCAAGCGCATAAAATAAAAATCAAGGCCACTTTTTCCGAGGCTTGTCGTACCGTACTCGATGTACAATTATTACCTTTGTAAGTTGGTCGTTTTCAACCAACAAAATTAACTCAATGTTTAACTATTGAATTCCGG
The DNA here is from genome assembly GCA_018433945.1 of Proteiniphilum sp. GTDB lineage: Bacteria > Bacteroidota > Bacteroidia > Bacteroidales > Dysgonomonadaceae > Proteiniphilum. Next base: position 19,647 of record JAHDQF010000037.1, read on the forward strand.
CAATTTATGGAAAAAGCGTGTGGCATTGACGTTCATAAAATTTAGTTGTCAAACAATCACTATTCAACGGATGAGAATTCTTTTCCCAGGCGATGAAATCCTTCAATGATCCGTTCGCGCTGTTTAGCACGTGGTTTCCGGTGCCCGGAAGCATAATGACCCAATTGGCGTTCATTTATACCCGTAATACGGGAGAGAGCAGACCGGGTGAGAATTCCGTCATAGTATTGTAAAAGAGCTGAGATTTCCATTTTAAATTCTACCTCATACCCATTTTTTACCCAATCGGGAACAACATCACCACTTTCCAGGTGACCTTCTTTGGAGAACTTGAGTGAATCTTTTACTGCTTGTTTGATCCCCTCAAAATTTTTATGCGTTACCACTATCACTTCATCCGGAAGTTCTACTACGGCACTATAATTATGTGCTGCGTATCCTATTCTTGCTATTAATTTTTCCATTTTTGTTACTTTATTATGCAATGTGGTTATTTCCACCCTGCCTGTTTCCAAATACTGTTTAAAAGAAATTGATCCAACACATCGCTGTTCTTGCCATTTACCGTTACAAGACCCTTTTTGGATGGATGCTTAAACTGTCGATGGCTTCCTTTTTGCCTTGTTATAAACCAACCGTCCGCCAAAAGCAGGTCTATCACATCCTTCACTTTGTATTTTTTTGTACATTGTTACTGCCCGACATTGCAAAGATAGTAAATATACTATCATAAGCAAAGAAAAAGCCCCGGAATATTTCCGGGGCTCCAATCAAAATTCTTTGTATATGTACTAAAAGCGTATTAAAGAATGTACTAAAATTTGAGTATGCTCCGACAACCCCGAAAAGAGCAATCTTGTCAAAAACATATCATTGATTTTCAATTAAATGCGATGGGGAAAAAGAGCAAAAATGATTTTTCAGGGGATTCAAATTTGTTTTTTATAAAAAAAAGAGGGAACGACTTTTCGTCGGTTCCCTCTTCACAATAGGTTTGAGAAACAGGTTACTCTTCCGATTGACCTTCTTCTTTCACGTCTTCAGTCCCGGTTGTCACTTCAGTTTCGGGTGCAACAGCTTCTTCCGCCTTGAGTTCTTCCTTTTTGGACTTCGCTTTGGCCGCCTTGGGCTGTTCAGCTGTTTGCTCCTTTTTCGTCGCTTTAGATTCCGCAGCAATATTTTCTGCCTCCTCTTGTGTGTCGGCTGTATCGGCTTTCGTTTCAACTTCCGTTACTTCCGTTTCAGCCGCTTCACGTACCGTTTCCTCTTTTGTTTCGGATTTGGTTTCAGCCTTTGGTTCCACCTTGGACTCTGTCATGGATTTATCCTTGGTTTCCACCTTGGATTCAGCTTTGGTTTCCACTTTGGATTCAGCTTCGGGTTCAATATTGGATCCAGCCTCGGGTTCAGCCTTGGATTTTGCTTCTGCTTCTGCCTTGGCTTCCGTTTTTGCTTTTGCCTCTGCTTTGGCTTCAGCTTTGGCTGCCCCTTTCTTGAAAGCCTCTACTTTCTGGTTGTCCAACCTCTCTTTCAAGGCTGCCAGCTCTTCGATGTCACCAAGTGTGCTCTTTTCAACGGCGGGCATGGCTGCGACCGTTTCGTTACCACCCTCTTTTCTGCCACCGCGCTTGCCTCTTCTGCGGGAGTCATCACCCGAGAGATCTTCGTGGATACGGCTATGTGATACGATGATGCGCTTGGCATCTTTGTTGAATTCAATCACCTTGAACTGCAGCTTTTCATCTACCTGTGCCTGTGAGTTATCTTCTTTTACCAGGTGCTTGGGAGTGGCGAATCCCTCCACGCCGTAGGGCAGTGAGATCACGGCACCCTTGTCCAGCAGTTCTACGATGGTCCCCTCATGGATCGAACCAACGGTAAAGATGGTTTCAAACACATCCCAGGGATTCTCTTCCAGCTGCTTGTGGCCCAGGCTCAGACGACGGTTCTCCTTGTCGATATCGAGTACCTGGACCTCTATGGATGCACCGATCTCGGTCACCTCGCTCGGGTGCTTGATCTTCTTGGTCCATGAGAGGTCGGAGATATGGATCAATCCTTCTACGCCCTCTTCGATCTCCACGAATGCGCCGAAGTTGGTAAAGTTGCGAACGGTAGCAGTGTGTGTGCTGCCCACCGGGTACTTCACTTCGATGTCTTCCCATGGATCCGGTTTGAGTTGTTTTAAGCCAAGCGACATCTTGCGGTCTTCGCGGTCGAGGGTAAGGATCACTGCTTCCACCTCTTCGCCCACGGTCATGAAGTCTTGTGCACTGTGAAGATGTTGTGTCCAGCTCATCTCAGAAACGTGGATCAATCCTTCCACACCCGGTGCAATCTCAACGAATGCACCGTAATCGGCGATGACCACCACCTTGCCTTTGACGATGTCACCCACTTTCAGGTTTTCACTCAATGCATCCCATGGGTGAGGAGTGAGCTGTTTGAGACCAAGGGCAATACGCTTCTTCTCGTTGTCGAAGTCGAGGATCACCACGTTGATCTTATCGTCCAGCTTCACCACCTCTTCGGGATGCTGGATGCGTCCCCAGGAGAGGTCGGTGATGTGCACCAGGCCATCCACACCGCCCAGGTCCACAAATACACCGTAGGAGGTGATGTTCTTGACCACCCCTTCGAGTACCTGTCCCTTTTCCAGCTTGGAGATGATCTCTTTCTTCTGTTGTTCCAGTTCTTCTTCAATGAGGGCTTTGTGTGAAACAACCACATTCTTGTATTCAGGGTTGATCTTCACCACCTTGAATTCCATTGTCTTATCCACAAACATATCATAATCGCGAATCGGCTTCACGTCGATCTGCGATCCCGGAAGGAAGGCTTCGATCCCGAACACATCCACAATCATACCACCCTTGGTGCGGCATTTGATATATCCCTTGATAACTTCGTTGTTTTCGAGCGCGGCATTCACGCGATCCCAGGAACGGGATGCACGGGCTTTCTTATGTGAGAGAATCAGCTGTCCTTTTTTATCTTCCTGGCTTTCGATGTAAACTTCTACTTCGTCACCGACTTTCAGGTCTGGGTTGTAACGGAATTCGTTCATCGATACCACACCCTCTGATTTGTATCCGATGTTTACAACCACTTCGCGTTTGTTCATGGAGGTCACAGTACCGGTTACCACCTCTTTGTCGCTGATCTTGCTCAGCGTGTTGTCGTAACTTTCGATCAGTTTTTCCCTGTTCTCTTTGCTGTAGGCATCACCCTCAGCATAGGAAGCCCAGTCGAAATCTTCAATGGGCGCCACATTTTTTAGGTTTTCAGTCATTTGTTGTGTAATAAAAAATAATTAAATAAGTGAGACATTATGTTGTTGTACATTGCTCTCCTGCCGTTTGATATTGCTACGGCATAAACCCCTGGGGAGTCTTTCTGTAGCCGGTTTCATGAAACGGCAAAAAAACGGTGCAAAGATAGCCGGTTTTTTCTTAAAAACCAACTCTTTGACCGTTAATTTTTTGCAGTAAGACGAGGCAGAAGTGCTTTTCTCCGGCTGTTCACAGGAGCAGTCCCTGCGCTACCTCCCTGCGCTTGTCGCTGCCGGCGATCTGTTCTACCAGTGTCAGCGCGAAATCGAATGCCAGCCCGGGACCCTTGCCGGTAGTGATGTGGTGGTCGGTTGCCACCTTTTCACCTGTGACCTCTGCGCCAGCGAGCTTTCCCTCAAACCCGGGGTAACAGGTGGCCCGCTTCTCCCGCAGCAGTCCCAGTTCGCCCAGCACCATGGGGGCAGCGCAGATGGCGGCGATCGGTTCTCCCCGCTTGTCAAATTGGGTGATCAGCTTTTTCAACCCTTCATGCTCGTTGAGGTGCTGTGCCCCCGGCATGCCGCCCGGCAGTACCAGGTAGCCCACCTGCGAGAACTCTGTTTCATCGAACAGGCTGTCGGCGATGACCGGGATGTGGTGAGCACCGGCCACCTCTTTTTTGCCTGTGACCGAGACGGTGGTCACCGGGATCTGCGCTCTTCTAAGGATATCGACTGTGGCGAGCGCTTCAATCTCCTCAAATCCGTCTGCCAGAAAGAGTGCAACTTTCTTCATAACACAATTTTTTATTATTTGAGTTTAAAGTGATAGGTAATGGTTCCCTGCTGATTGTTCATCGAGGTGATGGCATTGAACTTGGTGCTGCGTGCCGCCCTGAGCGCTTCGTTCAGCAGGGTGGCATTGGGTGTGTTGGTGCCCTTGCCTATTTCAGCACGAATCACGTTGCCGGAAGGATCTACGGTGATATCGACCACGACCGTACCCTCGTCGTTCACGGTATAACGCGGCTGTACCAGTCCCCCGCTGCCCAGCGAGCGACCACCCAGGTCATAGGAACCGATGCCGCCGATACCGGTGGGTGATCCCTGGGTGGCGTTACCGCTGGTGACAACCTGCGTGCCGCTCCCCTCGGTATTGCCGCGGCTCTCCGCGCTCTCGCCGAAGAGTCCCGACAACTGTTGGTTGATCTCCCGTCTGCGGGCCTCCTCCTCGCGGCGACGTTGTTCCGCCTCTTCACGTGCACGCTGCTCCGCGGCCAGGCGTGCCTGCCGCTCTGCCTCCTCGCGTTGTGCCTCGATGTCGATGGTGGGCTCGCTGGTCTGGGTGATCAGCTGCTCCACGGGGTTGGTTACCGGTGGTTCAGGCTGTTGCGCCGGGAGGGGTGTCGGCTCGCTCATGGGCGGTTCGGCTACCCCATAGGCTTCCTCAGCAGTGCCGAACATCACCGGGATTCCTTCCGGTTCATTCGGTGGAGAGGTTAGGGTGAAGTAGGAGAACAACAGGATCAGCAGGAGCAATACGGTAAAGATGATTGTTCCTATAATGCCTCCTATTTTCTCTCTGGTGATCTCCATAGCTCCTCTCTGCGCTGTGGTTGAAACGATTCAGTAATTCAGTATCTTACCCTCAGTTGGGTCTCGTCATCAGTACCAACTTGAACCGGTTCTTGTTGGCGATGTCAAGGATGCGGACAATCTCCTTGTAGGGGACGCTCTCATCGGCGTAGAGCGCCACGTAGATATCCGGTTCGGCACTGTACACCGACTGCAGGAAAGGGGTAATTGCTTCAAACGGCACCTGCCGTTCCCGTTCGTTGGCATTGGCCACGTAGTAGTTTAGATCCTTGTCGATGATCACACGGGTGATCGGCTTGACCTGAGCCTGTTGCTGCGAACGGGGCAGCAGTACCTGTATGGCGTTGGGCACCACGATGGTCGAGGTGATCATAAAGAAAATCAGCAGCAGGAAGATCACATCGGTCATCGATGCCATGTTGAAATTCGATTCTATGTTAAACCGCTGTTTTAGTGCCATATCTGTTTGATTCGGTGATGCGTGCTGTCGTCCAAAAACCGGTCAACCCGCCTGTAGAATTATGCCGCCGGTTCGTTGAGGATATCCATGAACTCCATGATCCGCATCTCCAGCCTGTTGACAATCCCTTTGATCCGCGTGGAGAGATAGTTATAAGCGAAGAGGGCGATGATGCCCACGATCAGACCACCCACGGTGGTGACCAGTGCCTCGTAGATACCGGTGGAGAGGATGTTCACATCCACATTGGCACCGGCACCTGCCATGCTCATGAAAGCTTTCACCATGCCGGTCACCGTTCCGAGAAAACCCACCATGGGGGCACCTGAAGCAGAGGTGGCCAGTACGGGAATTCCTTTCTCCAGCTTGGAGATTTCGATGTTGCCCTGGTTCTCAATGGCCGACATCACATCACTCATGGGACGTCCCAGTCGCGATATCCCTTTCTCCACCATTCTGGCGGAGGGTGTGACGGTATGGCGGCATAGGTTGAGGGCTGCGTCGATCTTGCCGTCATGGATGTAATCTTTGATCCTGTTCATAAAAGAATCATCCTCTTTCCCTGCTTTGTTGATTACCAGGGTCCGTTCGATCAGTACATAGATGGTCATCAGCAACAGCACCAGCAGGACGATCATGATCCACCCGCCTTTCAATGCCAGGTCGAATGCATTCATCTTTACTGCGATCTCTTCCGTGGCAGCTGCCTGCTGCATGGTGTTGTAGATTGCCTGCGCGGTATCTCCCGGTGAGGGTATTTGCAAGAGGTTCATATCGAAATGATTCTGTTATGTTTCCTGTTTGTCGATTGATAAAGATAGCGGTTTTGAATGGTCAACCCATATCCGCCACCTCTTTTAAACAATTTTTATAGGCTTTTATTGTTTCTTTGAGCCCCATATAGAGCGCATCACTGATCAGCGAATGACCGATGGAAACCTCTTTCAGCCAGGGGATCTGTTGCCAGAGATAATGCAGGTTGTCGAGGTTCAGGTCATGGCCGGCATTGACACCCAGTCCCAGGCTTTTCGCCAGGGTTGCCGCCTCCACAAATGGAGCAACCGCTTTCTCCCTGTCAACAGGGTACTGCATGGCGTAGGGACCGGTATAAAGTTCGATGCGGTCGGTGCCGATCTGCGAGGCCCCACGGATCATCTCCGGATCGGGATCCACGAAGATGGAGGTGCGAACCCCCATGGATTGAAACTCGCTGATGATGTCACTCAGGAACTCCTCATGTTTCAGGGTATCCCATCCGGCATCGGAGGTGATGGCATCGTGGGCATCGGGTACCAGGGTCACCTGTGCCGGTCTGATCTTACGGATCAGGTTGATGAACTCTGGTGTGGGGTTACCCTCGATATTGAACTCGGTGTAGACTTTCGCCTGCAGGTCAAACACATCGCTGTAACGGATGTGCCGCTGGTCGGGACGGGGATGCACTGTGATGCCTTCGGCACCGAAAAGCTGGCAATCGACTACCACTTTCACCAGATCTGGGATGTTGCCACCGCGTGCATTCCGCAGCGTGGCTACCTTGTTTACATTAACGCTTAACTTCGTCATATTGTTGTATCACACACTCTCTCCTGCAAAATGGCCTGAGCTTCCCGAATTTTTGGTAAAGAAAAAATAAAAAAACTGCATGGGTGCTCAAATAAGCAAAAAATTACCATCTTTGTAGAAGTGATACAAAAGTAATACGAAATTACCGTTTTTTCGCCATGTCGGACAAAGAAATTATCAAAAACCGGGTGGAATGGTTCACTTCTCCTGTGAGCCCTGAACAGTTTGCGGAACTCTCGGAATCAGAAAATTCACTGATCATCCTGGAGGTTGCGCTGCGGGACTACACCCTCACCGAGATCGCACGGATCGTGGAGAGCAACAATGCGCATGTGACGGCTCTCTCGGTGTTGTCACTCTCGGGAGGATCTGCACTGATGGTTTCTTTGAAGCTGGATGTGGATGACCCCACCGCCATCTTGCGGAGCTTTGAGCGGTTCAACTACAATGTGGTCTATTCTCTCATGCGGGAAGGAGAGGTCACCGACAAGCAAAGGGAACGGCTTGACGAACTGATGTATTACCTGGAAATGTAATTGAAAAAATTGTAAAATAAGAAGAGGATGAGGTTTGCCCTATTTGGCAGTATGTTTCCCGACAGGAGTGCCAGAGCAGAGGAACAGATTGGAGGTGTTTGTCTCTCCATTATTCGGTGCGGGGGGGAGCTGTTTCTGCTGGAGCGTTTTTTTTACACCCTGCCGGGACATCTCCAATACCGTATCGGACCCTTTTGTGAACTGGTGGAGACACTGCCCCCGGTTGACATGGTGGTGAGCGTTGGTGGTGATGGCACTTTTCTGCGGACTGCAGCAACGGTGGGCGACACCGGAATTCCTGTGCTGGGTATCAACACCGGAAGGCTCGGGTTTCTGGCGGCCATCAATTATGCCGATGTGGATGAGACCTTACAGGAGGTGATGCGAAATGATTACAAGGTAGAGGAGCGGTCACTGCTGAAGCTGACTACCGATGAGACCTTTCCTTCCGAAGATTTCAATGCTCACGCCCTCAACGAGGTTGCCATCCTGAAACAGGATACTGCCTCTATGCTCTCCATTCATGCCTACATCAACAACGATTATCTCACCTCCTATCAGGCCGACGGACTGGTGGTCGCTACACCCTCCGGCTCCACCGCCTACTCATTGAGCATCGGTGGTTCCATCCTGTCACCCACCACACCCAGCATCATCCTCTCGGCCATTGCACCACATAACCTGACTTCGCGCTCACTGGTAGTGGAAGATAGCACCATCATTTCATTGAAAGTGGAGAGTCGCAACCACATGTTCCTTGTGTCGGTCGACGGTCAGTCGCGTGTGCTCGATGAAACGGTGAGCATACAGGTGCGCAAGGCCGATTACACCCTGCGGGTAGTAAAGCGTTTCGGACATACCTTCTATGAGACGCTGCGCGACAAGCTGATGTGGGGGGCGGATGTGAGAAAACAGCACTGACCTTTTTCAGTTGTCTTCATCTTCTGTGCCGGTCTCCTCAAAAAAATCCTCCGCCGGTTTCTCTTCGCGGAAAGGCATCAGCCTGTCGAGTGCCAGTATCAGGAGGTAGAAAATAGCCATGAAGAGAAAGATACCCGCCATCCCTATGGCTGCGATCAGCAATGCTTTTTCAAATATAGGTGTCATCATCTGTTCATTTAAGCGAAAAAGGGAACCAGCGTCAGAATGATACCACCTGCGACTACCGAACCGATCTGTCCGCCCACGTTGGCGCTGATAGCCGGCATCAGCAGGTAGTTGAAGGGATCCTCCTTTTGTCCCATCTGGTGGATCACCCGTGCCGACATCGGAAATGCGGAGATGCCGCAGGCACCGATCATCGGGTTGAACTTGTTTCCCTCCTTGCGGAAGAGGTTGAGGAATTTGGCAAAGATCACCCCGCCAAAAGTGTCAAAGACGAATGCAAATAGCCCAAGGGCGATAATGATCAATGTATCCACCCTGATGAACCGTTCAGCTGTCATGGTGCTGGCAATGGTGATGCCCAGCAGCAGCGTCACCAGGCTCGCCAACTCGTTCTGCGCTGAGAGGGAGAGCTTATTGAGCACCCCACATTCGCGCACCAGGTTGCCGAACATCAGGAAGCCGATCAGTGAGAGAGAGGAGGGTGCAATGATGCCAGCCACTATGGTGACTACGATCGGGAATGCGATCAGCGCCTTTTTGGAGATCTGCTTGTTGTTGTTCCCTGTCATGCGGATCAGTCTCTCCTTGCGGGATGTCAGTAACCGGATCACCGGTGGCTGGATGATCGGCACCAGTGCCATATAAGAGTAGGCCGCTACCGAGATCGGGCCCAAAAGGTTGGGCGCAAAGCGGGAGGCCACTACGATGGAGGTGGGGCCGTCGGCAGCACCGATGATGCCGATGGAGGCAGCTTCACGCAGGTCATAGCCTAGCAGGGAGGCCAGCAGCATGGTGAGGAAGATGCCGAATTGTGCGGCAGCGCCGAACAGCAGCAGGGATGGATTGCGAAAGAGAGGCGAGAAGTCGATCATCGCCCCAATGGCGATAAAGATCAGCAGCGGAAAGATCTCGGTGGCGATACCAGCCTGAAAGAAGATGTTGAGTATTCCCTCCACCGCTTCACCCGTAGCCGGGTCGATCTGTGTGAGTGCCGACGAGAGGGGGATGTTCACCAGAATCGCACCGAACCCTATCGGTAAGAGCAGTGTTGGCTCATAGTTCCTGGCGATGGCCAGATAGATGAGGAGCAATCCTATCCCTATCATGACCAAATGTTGCCAGGTCATCCCTGCTATGGCAGGCAGCAACTGTTCTATACCCATGGTAAGAGTCTGTTAAACGTGTTCAACTAATACAGGAAACCGAGCAGAATACCGGCAGCTACCGCTGATCCGATGACACCGGCCACATTGGGACCCATGGCATGCATCAGCAGGTAGTTGGAAGGATCATATTCCAGTCCGAGGGACTGTGATATGCGGGCAGCATCGGGAACGGCAGAAACGCCAGCGTTACCGATCAGCGGGTTGAGCTTCTTCTCCCTGGAGAGGAAGAGATTCAGGAACTTCACAAAAAGCAATCCCGTACAGGTGCCAATCACAAAGGAGAGCGCACCGATGGCGAACACTTTCAAGGACTCAACTCGCAAGAAAGTGGTGGCTTGCGTGGAGGCGCCCACAGTGAAGCCCAGCAGGATGGTGACGGTGTCGATCAGCGGGCCGCGGGCGGTCTCTGCCAGTCGGCGGGTGACACCCGACTCTTTCAGCAGGTTGCCGAAGAAAAGCATCCCCAGCAGGGGCAGTCCCGATGGCACCAGAAATGCGGTCAGCAACAGACCCATGATCGGGAAAAGGATTTTCTCGGTCTGTGACACCACGCGGGGGTTTTTCATCCGGATCAACCGCTCTTTCCTGGTGGTGAACAGCCGCATGAAAGGAGGTTGGATCACGGGTACCAGTGCCATGTAGGAGTAGGCTGAGATCGCCACCGCCCCCAGCAGGTGGGGTGCCAGCTTGGAGGAGGTAAAGATGGCTGTAGGTCCATCTGCACCACCAATGATGCCGATGGCTCCCGCTTCATTGGGTGCAAATCCCATTTGCAGGGCGATGATATAAGCACCGAAGATGCCAAACTGTGCCGCTGCGCCGATCAGGATCAGCTTGGGGTTGGCAATCAGCGCCGAGAAATCGGTCATGGCACCAATACCCAGAAAGATCAGCGGTGGGTACCATCCCTGCACCACGCCCTGGTAGAGGATGTTGAGCACCGATCCCTCCTCGTAGATACCTATCTTCAGGTTGGCCGCCTCATTGAACGGTATGTTCCCGACCAGGATGCCGAAACCGATGGGAATCAACAACAGCGGTTCATACTCCTTGGTGATGGTAAGGTAAATAAATACCAGCCCGATCAGGATCATGATGAGATGCTCCGGTTCTGCATTGTAGAAACCGGTGTAGCTCCAGAAAGTACGCAGGTTGTCTGATAAGGATAATAATGTATTCATCGTTTGCATCAGGTTTTATTCGATTACTACCAGATCTGCGCCTTCAAGCACTGAATCACCTTTTTGCACAAGAATTTCGGTAATCTTCCCATTTTTGTTGGCCAGGATGTTGTTCTCCATCTTCATCGCCTCCAGAATCATCAGGGTCTGTCCTTTCTTCACTGAATCGCCCACCTTGCAGCGGATATCCAGGATCACACCCGGTAAGGGTGATTGTATGGAGCTCTTCCCTTCGGTTCCACTCGGCCGGGTGACCAGTGGTGTAGAGGAACGTTGTGGTGTGGGGGTGTTGACAGCACTAGGGCGTTGTACTCCTGTCAGCGCTTTTTTCTTTTTCTGTGCCACCTCCACGGTGTAGGGGGTGCCATTTACCTCCAGTTCTACGATCTCACCGTCCGATTTATTGACCACCACTCTATAGGGGGTACCGTTGATTTTATAGTTGAATTCTTTCATAGGAATGATCTGTTTTCTTTTTGTTACTGATTATCTGGGTAATTCCCGCAACGATTGCCGCTTGGTGTTCCAGGGAGAGAAGTTGCGTTTCACTTGCTGAATGGTGAGGATGGTCGACTCAATGTCGTGCTGATCCTCTTTCAGCTCATAGATGGCTGCCGAGATGGCTGCCAACACTTCTCCCGAGAGATGAGAGTGACTGCGTACTGCCGAGAGCGTACCGCTCTTGGCTACCTGGCGCTGCGACATACGCTTGGCAATGTTGCCGGAGAGCTTGAAGAAGAAGTATAGGACTATCAGCCCCAGGAAGACTACCAACATCGAGGTGATGGTCAAAAGTCCACCATCAGCATCATTTTCTTCCAGATACTTCACCTTGAGGTTCTCCTCCAGGATGGCATTGTTGCTGCTGGGTGTAACCCGATCCAGTATCTGAGCGGTGTTGTTTCCCTCCTCATCATACTTGAGCCCATCCTTCTCATAACCGAAAGTCTGGTCTGCCTGCATTCCGGCAGGGATGACGATTTCATCGAGCAGTGTCTTGCCGTCGTTGTCATAAAGCCCGATCCAGTTCTCTTTTGTGGAATCCAGTGTGAAATTGAGATGAAAGGTCCCTTTCAGAGGCATCTCATCGGCAAAGAAAAGGATATGCTGATGCGGTTTGACGTTGGTGAGGGCATCACCGCGTGGGATTGCATATTTTTTTGGATGATCAGGGTCGTTGGTCAGATAACGGCCACCGATATCCATTGTCCTTGCAGTATTGTTGTAGATCTCGATCCAGGGATGGCGCTGACCGTAACTGTCCATGTAACTATTCTCGTTGACCACCATCACCTCGTTGATCACCCATTCCGGGTTCTCAGGGGTGGTAGAGCAGCCGCTGAGCATCGCCACCATTGCAAAAAGATACACCATTAGTTGTTTGATAACTCTCATACCAGGCTGCTTTTAAAGTGGTAAATTGTCGTGCTTCTTGGGTGGGTTCAGCAGTTTCTTTGTTTGCAGCTGCTGAAGGGCACGGATCACCCGGAAGCGGGTATTACGCGGTTCGATCACATCGTCGATGTATCCGTAACGTGCTGCCACATAGGGGTTGGTGAAGAGGTCGTTATACTCTTTCTTTTTATCTGCCACCAGTTCAGCCAGTTTCTCCGGATCTTTCTCCGCGCTGATCTCTTTGCTGTAGAGCACTTCCACCGCTCCCTCGGCTCCCATCACCGCGATTTCGGCGGTTGGCCATGCGTAGTTGATGTCTCCTCGCAGCTGTTTGCAGCTCATCACGATATGGGCACCTCCGTAGGACTTGCGCAGTGTAACGGTTACCTTGGGTACCGTGGCCTCACCATAAGCGTAGAGCAGTTTGGCACCGTGGGTGATCACCCCGCCATACTCCTGTCCTGTTCCGGGCAGGAAGCCGGGCACATCTACCAGCGTCAAAAGGGGTATATTGAAAGCATCGCAGAAGCGCACAAAACGGGCCGCCTTGCGGGAGGCGTTGATATCGAGCACGCCAGCCAGGAACTTGGGCTGGTTGGCTACGATCCCCACTGACTGACCGTTCATACGGGCGAAACCGACGATGATGTTCTTGGCATAGTCGGCATGCACTTCGAGAAACTCCCCATTGTCGATCACCGCACCAATCACCTCATACATGTCGTAAGGTTTGTTGGGACTGTCCGGGATGATATCGTTCAATCCGTCCTCAAGACGGTCAATGGGGTCGTCGTTGGGGTAGAGGGGCGGCTCTTCAAGGTTGTTCTGGGGGATGTAGCTGAGTAGCTTGCGGATCAGCTTCATGCCATCCTCTTCTGTCTGTACCTGGAATTGGGATACACCTGATTTCGAGGAGTGTATAGAGGCACCGCCCAGCTGCTCCTGTGTCACATCTTCACCGGTGACGGTTTTAACCACCTTGGGGCCGGTAAGGAACATGTAGGAGGTACCCTGTGACATGATGATGAAGTCGGTGAGTGCCGGTGAGTAGACCGCACCGCCGGCGCAGGGGCCGAAGATACCGGAGATCTGGGGAATCACACCCGATGCCAGGATGTTGCGCTGGAAGATCTCGGCGTAGCCGGCCAGGGCATTGACACCCTCCTGGATGCGGGCACCGCCGGAGTCGTTGATGCCGATCAGCGGGGCTCCCATCTTCATGGCCTGGTCCATCACCTTGCAGATCTTCTGTGCCTGCATCTCGGAGAGGGATCCGCCGGAAACGGTGAAATCCTGTGCGAAGATGTAGACCAAACGTCCTTCGATGGTGCCGTAACCGGTCACAACGCCGTCACCCAGGAACCTGGTTTTTTCCATGCCGAAGTTATAGCAGCGATGTTCCACGAACATGTCGAACTCTTCGAAGCTGCCCTCGTCAAGCAGCATGGCAATGCGTTCGCGTGCCGTATATTTGCCTTTCAGGTGTTGTGATTCGATTCTCTTTTCACCCCCTCCTAAGCGTGCTTTTTCGCGTAGTTGGATAAGCTCTTTTACTTTCTCAAGTTGATTGCTCATATGAATGTAGTTATATAATGTGAATTTGGATGTTGCGGTTGTTGGCCTGATGTTGGGAAAAGGGTTACTCAGGATGTTCGCACAGCTCTGTCAGCACACTGCCGGTCGATTTGGGGTGTAGGAAAGCGATGTTCAGTCCTTCGGCACCGCCGCGCGGCTCCTGGTCGATCAGGCGTACCCCCTTTTGTTCCATCTCCTTGAGGGCTTCGTTGAGATTCCTGGTGGCGTAGGCGATGTGGTGAATTCCTTCGCCTCTTTTTTCAATGAACCTGGCAATGGTGCTCTCCTCGCTGGTAGGCTCCAGCAGTTCTATCTTGGTCTGGCCGACCATGAAAAAGGCGGTTTTCACCTTCTGATCTTCCACATTTTCAATGTTGTAACATTTCAAGCCCAGGATCCCTTCGTAATATGGAAGCTGCTCTTCGATGCTCTTCACCGCGATGCCGATGTGTTCAATATGTGTTATTTCCATTATTATATATAAATAATTGATTAATTTGTCTATAAACTACAAAAGTACCGCTTTCAATCCGGAAAATATGTTAAACAAGAATAATTATTCACCATTGACCCGACAGTCTGTTTTGTCAGATTGATGAGATCCGTAGCACCTCAAGCAGTTCTTCGCTGATCTCCCGTTCCTTGCGGATGGCCCGCTTAAAGGGTACATAATCGATCTCGTTTTCACGAATCCCAATCATCACATTCCGTTGATTTTCCAACAGTGCCTGAATGGCTGCAATCCCCATGCGGCTGGCCAGGATACGATCCTGTGCCGTGGGTGAGCCGCCCCGTTGGAGATGACCGAGAATGGAAACACGCACATCATATTGCGGATACTCTGTCTTCACACGTTCGGCCAGTTTAATGGCTCCTCCGGTCACTTCACTCTCGGTGACAAGCACCATGCTGCTGTTCTTCGACTTACGAAATCCCTGCTCAATGAGCTCGGCCAACTGGTCTTTCTCAATGCTTATCTCGGGGATGATAGCAGCTTCTGCTCCCGAAGCGATGGCGCTGTTCAGTGCCAGGTAACCGCAGTTACGTCCCATCACTTCCACAAAAAACAGCCGTTCGTGGGATGTGGCCGTGTCGCGTATTTTGTCCATCGATTGCATGATGGTGTTCAGGGCTGTATCGTAGCCAATGGTGGTATCGGTGCCGTTAAGGTCGTTGTCGATGGTTCCGGGAAGCCCTACCACAGGGATGTTATATTCGTTGGCAAATATGCCTGCACCTGTGAGTGAACCGTCGCCCCCAATCACGATCAGTGCTTCTATCCCATGTTTCTGCATGTTTTCGTAAGCGAGCCTGCGCCCTTCCACTGTCTTGAACTCCTCCGAACGGGCTGTCTTCAAGATGGTACCTCCCCGTTGAATGATATTGCTGACACTATTGGTTTTGAATTCTGCAATTTCGTCTGTAATCAGACCTTTGTATCCCCTGTTGATGCCGTAGACACGCATGCCGTTCGAGATCCCTGCACGTGTCACTGCACGAATGGCGGCATTCATGCCCGGGGCGTCACCTCCTGAAGTGAGTACTCCTACGCTTTTGATGTTCGATTCCATAGTGATTGTTATCTGTTAGTAAGATTGCAGGTTACCTGCTTGATAACCCTCCAATCAATAAGCCGCAAAGATACATTATTTTTAGCGATGGCACAAAAAAAGCTGCTTCAAAAAGCAGCTTTTTCCGGTTGTGCATGAGGGATCATCTTCGTGAGTGTATCCGCCACTGCCTCCATCTGCCATTGGGGGGTAGAGGTGGCACCACAGATACCGATGCTGATGCCGTCACGGAGCCACGCCGGATTTACTTCTTCGGGGCTGTGAATCAGGTATGCGTTGGGGTTCCTGCTCACGCATTCGTTGAAGAGCGCTTTGCCGTTGGAGCTCTTTTCACCGGCAATAAAAATGATCAGATCATGGCTTGCCGCAAACTCCCGGATAAGGGGTACCCGGTTGGATACCTGCCTGCAGATGGAATCGTTGAATAAGAAAGTTGCTCCCTCCTCCATTCGGGCTTTGATCAATTCACCGATCTCGTAAAAGCCATCCAACGGCTTGGTGGTTTGCGAGAAAAGGCTGATGTCGCGTGAGAAGTCAAGCTTGTCGATCTCCTCTTTGCTTTCGATGATGATGGCCGACTCGCGGGTTTGTCCCATCAACCCCTTTACCTCGGCATGTCCTCTCTTGCCGTAGATCACGATCTGGATTCCCTTGTCTGCTCCCTGTTCGTATTTCTTACGGATCTTTTTCTGGAGTCCCAGTACTACCGGGCAGGAGGCATCAATCAGTTCGATGTTGTTCTGACGCGCTATCTCATAGGTGCTGGGCGGTTCGCCGTGTGCACGAAGCAGCACCTTCACATTTTTCAGCTCTTTCAGCTGTTCATGGTTGATGGTGATCATTCCCATCTTTTCCAGCCGCTTCACTTCTATGCTGTTGTGGACGAGGTCACCCAGGCAGTAGAGGGTTCCATCTTTTTTCAGTTCATCCTCAGCACGGGTGATCGCTTTGGCTACGCCAAAGCAACAACCTGACTGCCGATCTATCTCAATTTTGTTCATTGTTTGCTGTGATTTTGTAATACCTATCAAGTGCCCACTGCAGCTGTTCATCGATGCCGATGTGCGAATTGTCCAGTTCGAAGGCATCATCGGCCTTTCTCAATGGGCTTTCTGCACGCGTGGTGTCGCGCAGGTCACGCTCTTTCACGTTCGCCAGTACCTCCTCAAAGAGCGGCTCCTCACCTCTGGCTTTCATCTCATCAAAACGGCGCCGGGCACGTACCTCGGGTGAGGCGGTGAGAAACAGTTTCAACTCTGCATCGGGAAAGACCACCGTGCCGATGTCGCGACCATCCATGACCACTCCTTTTTCTTTGCCCAGATGCTGCTGCTGGCGTACCAGCTCGCGCCGCACGAAGGGGAGGGCGCTGATGCGGCTGGCACCATTGGCTGCCTCAAGGGTGCGGATCTCCCGCTCTACGTTCTCACCGTTGAGATAGGTTTCCTGTTCCCCGCGGGCATTGGTTTTGAAGGTGATAACCATGTCAGAGATATGCTTCTGCAACTGCTCTTCGTTGATCGCTTCCGGGGTGAGCCATCCATTGCGGAGGGCATAGAGCGCTACGGCACGGTACATGGCGCCGCTGTCGATATAGGTGTATCCCAGTTCCTTCGCCAGCCCTTTGGCGATGGTGCTCTTGCCACACGAGGAGAAGCCGTCGACGGCGATGTTGATTTTTTTCTGCTGCATTGTATGACTCCGTTACCTGCATAAACACGGCACAAAGATAGATTGTTTTTTGCTGAAGTTCATTTAACAGATGGCAACAGCTGGCAGTGGGTTCATGAAAGAAGTGAAAGCTGATTACGCTTCCAGGAAGTTGGGATAGCGGTAATCGGTTGCCGGCACGAAAGTTTCCTTGATGCATTGCGGTGATACCCAGCGCAGCAGGTTGAAGACCGAGCCGGCCTTGTCGTTCGTGCCCGATCCGCGTCCTCCACCAAAAGGCTGTTGGTCCACCACGGCGGCGGTGGGCTTGTCGTTGATGTAGAAATTGCCGGCGGTGTGCATCAGCCGGGTGGTCATCCGCTCGATGCGTGACCTGTCGGCAGAGAAAATAGCCCCTGTCAGTGCATAGTCGGTCGTGGTGTCGAGGATCTCCATGGTCTCCTCCAGCTTACCTGGCTCATAAAGGTAAACGGTGAGGATGGGGCCGAACAGTTCCTCCCGCATGGTGATATAGTCCGCCTTTTTCGCCAGGATCACCGTAGGCTGAATGAAGTAACCCTCCGACTTGTCATAGCTGCCGCCACAGACGATCTCCGCATCGGGAGAGGCCTTGGCAGCGTCGATCATGGCTGCCAGCTTGTCGAACGACTCCTCGTCGATCACGGCGTTCACAAAGTTGCTGAAATCCTCCACGACACCCGTCTTGATCGTTGCCAGGTCGTCACTCACATACCGCTTCACCTCCTCCCAGAGGTTGGTGGGGATGTAGGCGCGGGAGGCAGCTGAGCATTTCTGACCCTGGTACTCGAAAGCACCCCGGGTGATGGCGGTGGCCACCTGCTTGGGGTTGGCGGTCTCGTCCGCCAGGATGTAATCCTTGCCACCGGTTTCACCCACGATGCGGGGGTAGGACTTGTAATGGCCGATCTTGTTGGCGATGGTGCCCCACATACCGTTGAAGACTGCGGTCGAGCCGGTGAAGTGGAGGCCGGCGAACTCGCGGTGGTTGAACACCACTTCGGCTGCCTCCCTCCCATCGGCATAGACCAGGTTGATCACCCCGTCGGGGAGTCCGGCCTCCTGTAGCACCTCCATGATGAGGTGTGCCGACCAGACAGCTCTCTTGGAGGGTTTCCATACCACCGTGTTGCCCATCAGGGCAGGGGCGCCTCCCAGGTTCCCGGCGATGGAGGTGAAGTTGAAGGGTGTGAGAGCGAAGATAAACCCTTCCAGCGGCCGCCACACCATCCTGTTCCATATCCCGGGGGAGGAGTTGGGCTGCATCCGGTAGATCTCAACCATGTTCCTCACGTTGTAACGGTAGAAATCTACCAGCTCACACACTGCGTCGATCTCCGATTGGTAGGCGTTCTTCGACTGGCCGATCATGGTCACCGCGTTGAAAGTAGTGCGATAGGGGCCGGCAATCAGCTCGGCCGCCTTAAGGAAGATGGCCGCACGGCTCTCCCAACTCATCGCCTCCCAGGCTGGTTTGGCTTTCAGTGCTGCATCGATGGCCATCTGCAGGTGATTTTTATCGCCCTGGTGATAGTGCCCCAGCAGATGCCGGTGGTTATGCGGGGGACAGATATTCTGCAGGTTACCGGTGCGCACCTCTTTACCGCCGATCATCATGGGAAGGTCGAGCCCTCCTCTGTTCAGCTCTTCCAGTTTTTGCTTCAATGCTTTTCTTTCGGGTGACCCCGGTGCATAACTCTTCACCGGTTCGTTCCTCACTTCGGGTAGTTGATAGATTCCTTTAGACATAATGGTTTTGTTTGTGGTTTATCGATGTTACAAATATATTTAATTTTGGCGGATAAGAACAGTTTACGGATTATTTTTTGGAATTTTCCGGTTGGTTCACAAAGCGTAGCAGGTTTATTTTGGTAAAAGTACTCCGGATTCCTTTTTTTATTATTTTTGTAGCATATCTCTAATTACTTTACAAGCATACATGCATTCAGGAAAAACCAACCTCCCCGATTTCAGCAACACGGAAATCGCTTTTCGTGATCAATCAAACAGCAGCCTGTGGCAGGCATACCAGCTCTTTCGGGTGATGAACCATAAACCGTTGGTATGGATGGGCAAACATCTGGTAAAGATCTCCCTGGGTCTGCATCTTCCGGTTAAAGGCTTCATTCGCAAAACCATCTATCGCCATTTCGTGGGGGGAGAATCGATTGCCGGCTGCAGCAAAACCATCGATCGCCTGGCAGAGCGTAATGTGTTGTCTATTCTTGACTATGCGCTGGAGGGAGAGGAGTCGGATGAGGTGTTTGATGCTACCTGTAGCGAGGTGATTCGTACTGTTGAGTATGCACACCACAACAAAAATGTTCCTTTCAGTGCTTTCAAGATCACCGGTCTGGCCCGTTTTGACCTGTTGGAGAAAGTGAGTGCACGGTTGCCGCTCACGGATGAGGAGCAAACAGCGTTTAAAAAGGTAGAAGAGCGGGTCGGGTCCATCTTCCGCCGCGGGTATGAACTGGGTGTTCCGATACTGATTGATGCTGAGGAGAGTTGGATCCAGCCGGTGGTGGATGAGATGGTAATGCGGCTGATGGCGAAGTACAACCGGGAAAGAGCCATCGTACAGAACACCTACCAGATGTACCGTCACGACAGCATTGCCCGAATCAGGGAGCATCACCGGATGGCACTGGAGGGTGGTTTTCGCTTTGGTTTGAAGATCGTGAGGGGGGCATACATGGAGAAAGAACGGGCGCGAGCCGCCGAGAAAGGGTATCCCTCACCCATTCAGCCGGACAAGGCTGCCACCGACCGGGATTTCGATGCCATCATCCATTATTTCATGGAACATCACAACACCATCGATTTCATGGTGGCCACTCACAACGAGGCGAGCTCGTTGTTGCTGGCTTCACTGATCGACGCTGCCGGACTACCGCGCAATCATCGCGGTATCTTTTTCTCCCAGCTCTATGGCATGAGCGACCACATCACTTACAACCTGGCGGAGATGGGTTATAATGTGGCGAAATATGTTCCCTATGGAGCGGTGAAGATCATGATGCCCTACCTGTTCCGGCGTGCCGAGGAAAACTCATCGGTGAAAGGGCAGACCAGTCGCGAGCTGAAGATGATCCGGGAGGAGATCCGGCGGAGGAAGCTCGTTGATTCATTGATTGGCTGATCAAAGTGAAACAAAGATCCCGATTGATTGGGATCAGCTCATCCTCAGATCATTATTTCACCTCCCAGACGTTAGGAGAAGAAAGCAGGAATTCGGTGAACGATTTCTTCGGGCTTTTTTGCTGCACCTCTGCGATCTGCTGCTCATAGTCTTTTTCATAGGAAGGAGCCTCTACGTTGCGGATCACCCCCAGTGCTACCGGCAGATCGTTGGCGTTTTCCATCAGTGCAAGCTTCATGTGCAGGGTATTGTCGTTCGTGGTGGCATCATGTACCAGTACATCGTCAAGGCTGTAGCCATCCTCACCA
Organism: Proteiniphilum sp.; assembly: GCA_018433945.1. Lineage (GTDB taxonomy): Bacteria > Bacteroidota > Bacteroidia > Bacteroidales > Dysgonomonadaceae > Proteiniphilum. The sequence continues at coordinate 40,210 of JAHDQF010000037.1, forward strand.
ATGGTCACAGCTTTGAGGTTCCATCCCTCAAGCACCAGTCCCTTTTCATTGTCCTTGCCGAAGAGCATCTTCTCTCCATGTCGCAGGGTGATGGTGTTATCGGCTTTCCAGGATCGATCACTGATCTTATTGTGGATGCCATCGTTGAAGATGACGCAGTTCTGCAGCAGTTCCACCACCGAGGTACCCTTGTGGCGTGCAGCCTCCACCATCACCTCCACCTGGGTCTTCATGTCCACGTCGATGGCACGGGCAAAGAATGTGCCCCTTGCTCCAAAAGTGAGCTCTGCCGGACGGAACGGATCTTCCACGGTGCCATAGGGTGATGATTTGGAGACGAATCCCCTGGATGAGGTGGGAGAGTATTGTCCCTTGGTGAGCCCGTAAATCTTGTTGTTGAACAACAGGATATTGATGTCCACGTTGCGGCGGACAGCATGGATGAAGTGATTGCCGCCAATGGCGAGCGAGTCACCGTCGCCGGTCGCAACCCAGACACTCAGGGCGGGATTGGCTACTTTCACGCCGGTGGCAATGGCTGTCGCACGACCATGGATGCTGTGGAACCCGTAGGTGTTCATGTAGTAGGGCAGTCGCGATGAGCAGCCGATACCGGAGATCACCGCCGTATTGTGCGGGTCGAGGTTCAGCTCTGCCAATGCTTTGTGCAGGCAGGTCAGGATGGCATAGTCGCCACAACCGGGACACCAGCGCACGGCATTTTCACTCTTGTAATCTTTCGCGAGATATTTCTGATATTTTATTTCTGTTACTTCCATACTGTTATTCTTCCATCATTTGGGTAAAGGCTTCCACCATTTCGCTCACCTTGAAAGGTTGTCCCTCTACCTTGTTGTACTTATGAATCACATTCAGATCAGGGAACTTACCATTCAGATAATGGGCAAACTGACCGTTGTTCTGTTCGGCAACAATGATTCTGTTGTACCGTCGCAACAGATCGTGGCTGTTGATAGGGAGGGGGGAGATGTGCCGGAAGTGGGTATAGGCCACTTTCTTCCCTTTGTCATGCAAGCGCAGCATGGTCTCCAGCAGGTGACCATAGGTGCCGCCCCATCCTACAATCAGCGTGTCGGCACCGGGATCGCCCATTACCTCCTGCTCCGGTATGAAGCGGGCGATGTGATCGATCTTCTGCTGCCGGATATTGACCATCCGTTGGTGGTTCTCCGGGTTGGAGGAGATGACACCGGTGAGCTGATCCTTTTCCAGACCACCGATGCGATGCATATATTTTGGTGTGCCGGGCACACCCCAGTACCTGACGAGTGTATCCTCGTTGCGCATGAACGGTTTCCAGTCACCCGCGTCACCCTTGAAGTGCTTCTGTACATAGGGGGGGTTGATCTCCGGATAGCTTTCCATATCGGGGATCTTCCATGCCGATGAGCCGTTGGCGATGTAACCATCGGTCAGCAGGATCACCGGTGTCATGTGTTCCAGCGCAATCTTTGCAGCTGCAAAGGCGCACTCGAAGCAGTCGGTGGGCGATGCGGCAGCCATCACCACCAGGGGGCTCTCGCCGTTGCGACCGTAGAGTGCCTGATTCAGGTCGGCCTGCTCACTCTTGGTAGGCATCCCGGTGGAGGGGCCACTTCGCTGCACGTCAATCACCACCAGCGGCAGCTCGGTCATCACCGCCAGTCCCAGCGCTTCACTTTTGAGTGCCAGCCCGGGTCCCGAGGTGGAGGTGGCTGCCAGGCTGCCAGCAAAGGCGGCACCAATGGAGGAGGTGATCCCCGCGATCTCATCTTCCATCTGCAATGCTTTCACACCGAAATCCTTTCTCTTGGAGAGTTCCTGCAGGATGTCGGTAGCCGGGGTGATGGGGTAGGAGCCCAGGAAGAGCTGCAACCCCGCTTTCTCGGCGGCTGCGATCAGCCCGTAGGCGGTAGCGGTATTGCCGTTCACATCGGTATAGAATCCCCTGGAGGCTTCCACCGGTTCGATTCGATAGGTGGAGGCCGTCAGGTGTATGTTGTTTCCGTAGTTATAACCGTCGGTGAGTGCCTTGATGTTGGCTTCCACGATTTTCGGTCGTTTGGCAAACTTCTGTTCCAGCAGCTTGTCGGCGATCTCCAGCGGTCGGTTGAAGAGCCAGCAGACGATGCCCAGGGCAAACATGTTCTTGCAGCGAAGCATCTCCTTGTTTTCGAGTCCCGATCCCTCGAGAGATGATTTGGTCAGGGAGGTGATGGCTACCCCTATCGGCTGTATATGCTCCAGGTTGAGCTCCTCAAAGGGATCTTGTGTGTTGAACAGTGCCTTGTCAAGATCTTTCTTCTGAAAGGAGTCGGTGTCGAAGAGCACAATTGATCCTTTTTTCAGGTAGGGCGCATTCACTTTCAGCGCTGCCGGGTTCATCGCCACCAGTACATCTGTTTTGTCGCCTGAGTTGTACACATCTTTCGCGCCGATGCGTACCTGAAATCCGGATACACCGTGCAGTGATCCCTGCGGTGCACGTATCTCCGCCGGGAAATCGGGAAAAGTAGCGATCTCGTTGCCGAAGATGGCCGAGAGGGTGGAGAAAAGGGTGCCCGAGAGCTGCATCCCGTCGCCGGAATCACCTGAGAAACGGATGGTTACTTGTTTAATGTCAGTTACGACCGGATTCGTTGGCATATTGGTTGTGGTTGTTTGAGTCGTTTTCACCTTGATTTGTACACAGGGGTCAGCAAACAACATCTGTTTGTTGATCTCTTTCAATGAACCTGCAAAGTAATAAAAGAGTAGCCGAATAAGCAAATAAATTGTCTTGAAAGAGAGCCATGAAAATCATATGACTCTTTCAATCTTTGCACCCAGCGCATTTAATCTTGAGTCGATCTGCTGATAGCCACGGTCTATCTGGTCGATGTTGTGGATGGTGCTTTTACCTTTGGCACTCATGGCCGCGATCAGCAGAGATATACCTGCACGGATATCGGGAGAGGTCATGGTCATCCCTTTCAGGTGAAACCGGTTGTCGAGCCCGATCACCACTGCCCGGTGCGGATCACAAAGGATGATTTGAGCTCCCATGTCGATCAGTTTGTCCACGAAAAAAAGGCGACTTTCAAACATCTTCTGGTGAATCAGCACACTCCCTTTGGCTTTAGTAGCCACCACCAGCATCACACTCAGCAGATCGGGTGTCAACCCGGGCCAGGGAGCGTCTGCGATGGTGAGGATGGAGCCGTCGATAAACGATTCAATGGTGTAGCCTTCCTGCCGGGGTATGTAGAGATCGTCACCGCGCTGTTCCACCGTGATACCCAACCGGCGGAAGCTTTCGGGGATGATACCCAGGTTGGTTGTTGACGCTCCTTTGATGGTGATCTCCGACGCAGTCATGGCTGCCATGCCGATGAAGCTGCCGATCTCAATCATGTCGGGCAGCAGGCGGTGGCGGCACCCTGACAGTTGTGATACACCCTGTACGGTCAAGCGGTTGGAGGCGATGCCGTCGATGTGTGCGCCCATGCGCACCAGCATGCGGCTCAGTTGTTCCACGTAGGGCTCACAGGCGGCGTTGTAGATGATGGTTTCCCCTTCTGCCAGCACGGCAGCCATCAGCAGGTTGGCAGTGCCAGTCACCGATGCCTCATCGAGCAGCACGTAGGTGCCTTTCAGCTTCTCTGTAGTGAGGGTGTAAAGCTGTTTCTGCTCGTTCAGCTTGAGCTCAGCCCCCAGCCTGATGATGCCGTTGAAGTGGGTGTCCAGCCTGCGGCGACCAATCTTGTCACCTCCCGGTCTGGGTACTACCGCTTCACCAAAGCGAGCCAGTAGCGGGCCAATGATCATGATCGATCCGCGCATGGACGCACTCTTCTGCATGAACTCCTGCGAATGGGTGAAAGTGAGGTCAATCGTTTCAGCTTTGAAGGAGTAGGTCTCTTCAGCCAGCTTTTTCACATGCACACCCATGTCGCGTAACAACTCGATCAGGTTGTTGACATCCAGGATATCAGGGATGTTCTCAATGATCACCTCTTCTTTTGTGAGTAGCGTGGCACAGATCACCTGCAGTGCTTCGTTTTTCGCGCCCTGTGGTCTGATCTGCCCTTGCAGGCTGTGCCCGCCCTCTATGATGAATGATGCCATAATGACACGGTTTTTGTTTACGGGTTATGTTCCTTTTAATAAATCCACTTAATAAATCCACACCTCTGGTTGCAGTGCAACGGCAAACTGCTGCATCACGCTCTGTTGAATCTCTTTCATGAAATCGGATATCTCCTCTCCATTTTCGGTTCCGTAGTTTACGATGATCAGGGAGTGTTTCTCATACACTCCCACCATCCCCTTTCGCTTGCCCTTGTAGCCCGCTTTCTCAATCAGAAAGGCAGCTGAGGTTTTAAAACGCTCCCCGCCCAGGTTATAAACGGGGAGATCGGGCAGGATCACCTGCAGTCGCTCTGTCTCCTCTCTCGACAGAACCGGGTTCTTGAAGAAACTGCCGGCATTGGGTAGTTTTACAGGGTCGGGCAGCTTGCGGGTGCGGATGCGGATGATGGCTTCACGCACCTGCATGAGTGTAGGCGAGGCGATCCCTTGCAGCTCACGGCTGAGATCAACATATTTCTCTTTGTAAACAAATGATTTGTCAAGAGCGAAAGTGACTGAGGTGATGAGGTAACGGCCGGTGCGCTTGAAGATGCTGTCGCGGTAGGCAAATGCACACGCTTCACCATTGAATGCTCTCACCTCACCTGTCTCCATATCAACTGCCCTGACCCGGGTAATCACATCCTTCACTTCGGTGCCATAGGCGCCGATGTTTTGTACCGGGCTTGCGCCCACAGATCCGGGAATCAGCGAGAGGTTCTCCAGACCGGCATATCCTTTTGCAACGCAATATTCCACCAAAGCGTCCCACTCCTCGGCAGCGGCAGCCTCCAGCTCCACACCGCGGTCCGTTTCCTTTACGATCGTGATCCCTTTCATCGCGGGTCTGATAATGAGTCCGTCGAAATCTTTCGTGAAAAAGATGTTGTAGCCGGCACCCAGGATCAGTTTTCTCTCTTGTGGGAAGTTTCTCAATATCCCCGACAGCTCTGTTCCGCTCTCCGGTTCCGCGAAAAGCCTGGCAACCGCTTTCGTTCTGAAAGAGTTGTAGGGTTGTAGCTCTATGTTGTGCCGAATGTTCATGATCCTTTGTAAATGAGAAAGACACAGGGTTTCTTGTGCATCTCGGGCAATGTTCCTTTCCATGCCCGGATGCTTTTGGTGACAATCTGTTCATCCTCGCATGAGATGTTCATGGCGATGCAGAGCTGTGTCTCCGGCTTGCAATGCGTCAGTAAATCCTCTGCCAGCTTATGATTCCGGTAAGGTGTTTCGATAAACAGCTGGGTCTGCTCTTCCTGGTAGGAGCGGGCTTCCAACTGTTTGATTTTCCTTGCCCGCTCACCGGCATCGATGGGCAGATAGCCATGAAAAGCAAAGCTCTGCCCGTTGAAACCGGAAGCCATCACCGCCATCAGGATGGAGGAGGGGCCCACCAGCGGGACAACCCTGTATCCTTTCTGCTGGGCGATGGCCACCACATCTGCCCCGGGGTCGGCCACGGCGGGGCATCCGGCTTCGGAGATCACGCCTACGCTTTCCCCCTTTTCCATGGGCAGCAGGTAATCTGACAGGCTGCTCCTGTCGGTGTGTTTGTTCAGTTCATAAAAGCTGAGCGCATCAATCTCTATGTTGGGGTCACACTTTTTCAGAAAGCGACGTGCCGACCGCAGATTCTCCACGATGAAATGTTTCAGTTGAGATACAACCGTGTTGTTGTATGAAGGGATCACCTTATCCAAAGGGGTCTCACCCAACATGACCGGTATCAAATATAGTGCGGGTTTATCCATTGCGCTTACAGAGCTTTTAACTGCAAAAATAGGCAAAATAAGGCAATAGAGCTAAAAACCGATATGAAACAAATCAGAGAGGGAATCGATCCTTATCTGGCTGAAGAATGATTCAATCAGGTTTGCACCTGCCACTACCCGGAACAGTACGATCATATAGATGATGCCATATATACCCCCCGTGATATGCGCGGAGTGGTTGATGTTCCCGGATTCTTTTTTGTCCAGCGACATTGAGATCAGCAAAAAGATAATTCCGAAAAGGAATGCAGGCAGCATGACCGGGATAAAGAGAATGCCCATGAAATTCATCGGATTGATCAGCATGTATGCGAAGATCACAGCCGAAACGGCTCCCGACGCGCCCAGGCTATGGTAGTTTCTGTTCTCTTTCTGTTTGAAGTAGGTTGGCAAGATAGAGACCGGCAGTGCAGTGAGGTAAAGGATGATAAAACAAAGGGCTCCCCAATTTTCGCCCAATTGTATTTTGCAGAATCTCTCGATGTCCATTCCAAAAAAATAGAGTGTGAACATGTTAAAGATCAGGTGCATGTAATCGGCATGGAGAAAGCCATAGGTGAACAACCGGTGCCATTCACCGCTCCGTACCGCCGGCGGATAAAAGATCATCCTATTCATCATTGAATGCTCTCTGAATGCAAGAATAGAGATGATGGAGGTAAGCACGATAAGGATGATTGTTATCATCCGGAAATCTTTGTTGCAACAATCACACCTCTGAAATACCCGATTGATTCGGCTATCCCCTGGAGTGGATCTTTCATGTTTCGTTCATGTTCGAGACTGCACATACCGGTATATCCTACCTCACGGAGCATGCGTACAAAAGCCGGAAAATCGATGATGCCACGGCCGATCTCCACCGAATATCCGGCCTTGGAGGCTCCCGTAACGTCCTTGATGTGAATGTCGAAAACGCGGCTTTGGTATTTCTTCAGATCTTCCACCGGATCCTTGCCGTTGCGGGTGTCATGACCCACATCGAGGCACATGCCGATGCGCGGATCGAGATCCTTCACATGGTTCCACACGTCGTCGGCATCGGGATACAATGGCATATCAGGGCCATGGAGGTGAATGGCGAAATGAAAATCATACTCTTTTACCTTTTTTTCCACATAGGGCAGCAGCTCATAGTTGGGAACCCCCACAATCAGCTTTACACCCACTCGTTTCGCGTAAGCGAACGCATCGTCGATCTCTTTTTCCGAGCGCATATAGATGGGACCAACGGCATAACCGGTCACTCCTTTCGAAGCAAGCTTGGCATGAAAGTCGGCAATCTCCTGGTCGCTGCTGTTCAGCGGGAGATGAAAGTCTTTGATGCACAGATACTTTACATCACATTTCTCCATCATTTCCAGTGACTTGTCGAGATCGAAGTTCACAAAGCTGAAACCAGCCATAGCGACCTTGAATTTTTCAAAACTGTCGGGAGCGGGTTGCGGATCGGGACGATCCTGAGCAGAAATCAGGAATGAAAATAAGAGTCCTGTGAAAATGAGTATTTTTTTCATGATTGCAAATATTTATGCGTGTGTTTGAGCACAAAGGTACTTATTTTTTGAAACGGGGAGAGGAATTTTTTAAAAAGATAATCCTCCTATTTATTGATCTCTCAAAATGAAAGTGGGTAAACGAGATAAGCAAAATCCTTTTACCTTTGTAATCTAAAGTGTTGATAAATGAAATTGCCCGCTGATTTTATCCAATCCATCCGTTCGCTTTTGGGTGAAGAGACGCAACTGCTTCAGTCCGCTCTGGCGGAAGATAATCCTGTCAGCATCCGCCTGAATCCGTTCAAAAAACAGCGTAACCCCCTGTCGTTTGAACACCCTGTAGCGCGTGTGCCATGGTCGGATTGGGGATATTATCTCGATGAGCGCCCCGCTTTCACGTTCGACCCGCTTTTTCATGCTGGTTATTATTATGTACAGGAGGCTTCCTCCATGTTCGTGGAGCAGGTGGTGCGACAGCTGGTGAAAGAGCCTGCAATCTGTCTCGATCTCTGTGCAGCCCCCGGCGGAAAATCAGTCAGCCTTCTCTCTGCTTTGCCGGGAGGCAGTCTGCTTGTGAGCAACGAAATCGTCCGTCAACGGGCGAATGTATTGTCAGAGACCTTGAGCAAATTCGGTCATCCCCATTGTATGGTGACCAATAACGCTCCCGGGGATTTTGCCGCTTTCCCGGAGTTTTTCGATCTGTTGCTTGTGGATGCCCCCTGTTCCGGCGAGGGCATGTTTCGTAAGGATGAAACGGCCCTGGAGGAGTGGTCACCTCAGCATGTGCAGCTGTGTGCGGCCCGGCAGAGAAATATCCTGGACGAGGTCTGGGTTGCCCTGAAGCCGGGTGGATTGCTTATCTACAGCACCTGTACCTTTAACCGGGCCGAGAACGAGGAAAATGCACTATGGGCGGCACGGGAACTGGGTGCTGAGTTTGTACCGGTGGAAATAGATGAAACCTGGGGTATTACCGGATCATTCGATAGGGAGGTAAACGGGTATCGGTTTTTTCCGCATAAAACCAAAGGGGAAGGACTCTTTGTGACGGTTTTAAGGAAAACTGCTTCGGCAACTCCACACGAAGTGACCTATTTCCATAAGCGTAAAAATTTTTTTTCTCCGGTTTCAAAGGAGGTTACGGCATACAGAAACTTCCTGAATCATCCCGATCATTTTGATTTCATGGAAGCTGGCAGCCGGATCATTGCACTACCGGCAGCACAATCTGAAATGCTTGTTACTCTGGGAGAAAAGTTGAAAACGGTTGCATTGGGTATCGGGATAGGAGAGCGAAAAGGAAAGGATTTCATTCCTTCCCATTCACTTGCGTTGAGCTGCGAAATCAATCGGGAAGCATTCATTAACCATGCAGTGTCTTATGCTCAGGCAGTTGCTTACCTCCGTAAGGAAGCCATCACGCTCAATGATGCACCCAGGGGTTTCATTCTGCTCACCTATTGCAATGAGCCGATCGGGTTTGTAAAGAATATCGGTAACAGGGCGAATAACCTTTACCCACATGAGTGGCGCATACGTAGTGGTTACTTGCCGGAAACTAGCCCTGAGATACTGACCGGACAGCCGGTTGATTGATATTCATTTTTTCATTTTTTCTCTTATGTTTACGCGACAAACCCTCACCTATCTCTTCGTGATCCTTGCATCGGTTGTTGGCATCCTCTCTCTCGTGCTCTCCGGCCGGCTGGTGAAAGAGCTGTCGAAAGAGGAGCGGCAGAAGATGGAGATATGGGCCTTGGCCACTGAGTCGATCTCCCGTGATGCATCCGGTTCGGACCTGTCGCTGGAATTGAGCATCCTGCAGGGCAATCGTTCCATACCTGTGATTCTGCATGATGAGCAGAGCGGCAGACTGGAGTCACACAACATCAGGCTACCTGATAAGGATAGGGCTGCTTTTCTTCGTGAGAAGATGAAGCAGTTTGGCAGCAGGCACGAACCTGTGAGATTGACGGAGTTCAATCAAACGCTCTATTTTGATGACTCCTACACCTTAAAGCAGCTCCAGTTATTTCCATACATACAGTTTTTTGTCATCGCCCTCTTCATCGGACTTGCTTTTTTTGCACTGAACCGCTCACAACGTGCCAGGCAAAACAGTATCTGGGTGGGATTGTCAAAAGAGACCGCCCATCAGTTGGGGACTCCCATCTCTTCACTGATCGCGTGGATCGAGTACCTGAAGTTGAAAGAGATGGATGCTGCTCTGTTGCGTGAGATTGAGAAAGATACAAACCGTTTGCAGATGATTGCAGAACGATTTTCCAGGATTGGTTCAGTACCCGATATGCGGGAGACTGATATCCGGGCGGTGGTGAGACAGACGCTTTCATACCTTGAAAAGCGGCTGTCTGATCAGATAACCTTTTCCTTGCTTTTTCCCGCAGAGCCGGTGCTGGTCTCCATCAATGAGCCGCTGTTCGGGTGGGTGATTGAAAATCTCACGAAGAACGCGGCAGATGCCATGCAAGGGGAGGGGACAATCACCTTTCGGTTATCGGAGAAAAAAAATCAGGTTACGCTCGATATCTCTGACAGCGGCAAGGGGGTCGCGAAATCAAATTTCAAAAAAATCTTCTCTCCCGGTTACACCACCAAAGAACGAGGGTGGGGACTTGGACTTACGCTTGCAAAACGGATCGTGGAGGTGAATCACAACGGGAAAATATATCTGTTGAAATCGGAGCTGGATAAAGGAACAACATTCAGGATCCTGTTGAGAAGATAGATTTTAACCCTTACGGGGTGATCATCGGCTCATGATGCGGAAAATCACCATAAATGGATGAATGTTTGAAAAATAAAAAGATTTCGCTTGTAAAAGATTCATACTATTCCTATATTTGCCTGAATTTTTGTTTTCATGCGATTATTTCATTTGTGTGCGTCATGCTGTATGCTACACAGGAGAATCATCTTCTGCAGTGGAATAATTTAGATGCTCGTTACATATGACGGACGAAAATAACAAGCTGCTTGTTGACCTGGAAGTGCGAATCAAACAGGTAATGCTTCTGTGTGATAGGTTGAAAGAGGAGAATGCCGCACTGAAAACGGCATTGGAAAGCAGAGAGCAGAAGATTGACGAGGTGGTCACAGATCTGAATCAAATGAGAACAAAATATGAGAGTCTGAAGATCGCAAGAACCATCACCGCTGCATCGGTCGATGTGGATGCTGCGAAACAGCGACTGTCAAAACTGGTGCGAGAAGTTGATAAATGCATAAATTTGTTGAAATAACCTTTGAAAAATTTATGTGATGGGCGACGAGAAATTTTTACTGACATTGGAGATTGCCGGCAGAAGATACCCTTTGAAAATCAGGAGATCTGATGAACAGGCTTTCCGTGATGCCGCCGCCAGAATAAACAGAAAAATAAACCAATACCGTGTTGCTTACGGAGGTGAAAACTCCGGCATGACGACACAGGACTTTATAGCTATGACAGCTATACAGGCATTGGCTGAGAATTTTTCTCTCGGTGACAAAAATGATACGAAACCCTTTGAAGAGAAGATTGAATCGCTGATCAGTGATCTGGATCACTATCTGAAGCAATAACTCATTTTCCTGCCAGGGCAGGAGCCAACCAACGCACCCTATTCGTTACACAGCAAACGCATGTGTTTGAATGAGTGCGTTTTTGTATTATTGTCATACTGCTGATTAAGTGAGGCAGTAATGCGTTTAAGGAAAATAGAATAGGCAAGCATATATAGTCATATATATAGAGAATAGAGAAACCTCTTCCAGCACTGCGTAGAGCAGTTGCAGGGAGGTGAATATTAATCAATAACAATCATAAGTATGGAAATAGTAATAGGAATTATCGGACTGGTTATCGGGGTGGTGATCGCCTGGTACCTGACCGGTAAGACGGCCAATTCGCGAGCTCAGAAGATTTTGAGCGATGCGGAAAAAGATGCCGGTGTGATCAAACAGAAGATGCTGCTGGAGGCCAAGGAGGAGTCCATGGCTATGAAAGCTGAGGCCGAAAAACAGGCCAACGCCAGGGTGACCAAGATCCAATTGACCGAGAACAGGCTTAAGCAGCGAGAGATGTCGCTCAACCAGAAACAGGAAGAGCTGAATAAAAAATCGACCGAGCTCGATGAATTCAAACAGAGCATCCTCACTCAACAAGAGTTCCTGGAGAAGAAAAACAACGAACTGGATCGGCTCCATCGGCAATCGGTGGAAAGGTTGGAAGCCATCTCCGGCATGTCTGCTGAGGAGGCAAAGGAGCGGCTGGTGGAATCACTGAAAGAGGAGGCCAAGACCAATGCCCAGTCCTATATCAACGACATCATGGAAGAGGCGAAGATGACCGCCAACAAGGAGGCCAAGCGCATCGTGATCCAGTCGATCCAGCGGGTAGCTACCGAGACCTCCATCGAAAACTCAGTCACCGTCTTCCACATCGATTCTGATGAGGTAAAGGGACGGATCATTGGTCGTGAAGGTCGCAACATCCGTGCATTAGAAGCTGCTACCGGTGTAGAGATCGTGGTGGATGACACCCCCGAGGCCATCGTCCTCAGTGGTTTTGATCCGGTACGGCGCGAGATCGCCCGCCTCTCACTCCACCAGTTGGTGGCCGATGGACGGATCCATCCTGCCCGCATAGAGGAGGTGGTCTCCAAAGTGAACAAACAGATTGAGGAGGAGATCATTGAGACCGGTAAGCGTACCGTGATTGACCTGGGTATCCATGGCTTACACCCGGAGCTGATCCGCATGGTGGGAAAAATGAAGTATCGCTCATCGTATGGTCAGAACCTGCTGCAACACTCACGTGAGGTGGCCAACCTCTGCGCCATCATGGCCTCCGAGCTGGGGCTGAACCCGAAGAAAGCGAAACGTGCCGGCCTACTGCATGACATCGGTAAGGTGCCCGATGATGAACCGGAGCTGCCACACGCAGTACTGGGGATGAAGCTGGCGGAGAAGTATAAGGAGAAACCTGATATCTGCAACGCCATTGGTTCACACCATGATGAGGTGGAGATGAACACGCTGCTGGCACCCATCGTACAGGTATGCGATGCCATCTCAGGAGCTCGTCCCGGAGCCCGCAGGGAGATTGTGGAGGCTTATATCAAGCGACTGAACGACCTGGAGAACCTGGCACTCTCTTATCCTGGTGTAGTCAAAACGTATGCCATCCAGGCGGGGCGTGAGCTGCGCGTGATTGTGGGTGCCGACAAGATTGACGACAAGGATACCGAAAAGCTGTCGGATGAGATCGCGAGGAAGATCCAGACCGAGATGACCTATCCCGGTCAGGTGAAGATCACGGTGATACGTGAAACCAGGGCAGTCAGCTATGCGAAGTAAAACGGCTGCATGACTTTTTTCACCAACAAAAAAGGAGCCTGAGCGCTCCTTTTTTGTTGGTGATTAAGTTCCTTTATTTCTCTTTTTGAGTTGTTTTTCCTTTTCCTTTCTCTACCAGCAGCTCCTCGTTGGTGCCAATCACGGTTTTCAACTCCGACTGAAGCCGCTTGATCTCCATCTCCTGGTTGTGGATGATGGTGAGCAATGCATTTAGCTCTTCGTTATCGACCGTGTCGGGGTATTGTGCCCTCACGCGGGCGATGAAGTCGCTCAGGACATTCATGTAGTTGTTGAATGCATCATAGGGCGACATGTAGGGGCTGAACTGGCTCTGTCCCGAGCCGAAATGCTTGGTTGACATGTAGTAAAAATGGTCGCTCGACTGCAGGTAGATCCAGTCCTGCTTGAGGCGCCGGTCGGTGCAGAGACGCACCCTCTCACCTACCTCATAGAGCGATTTGAGTGCACTCTGCTGTAGTTTGTTGCCGAGCCAGGCACTTACATCCCGCTCTTCGTCGGACCAGGATATGGTGTTGGGAACAAGCATGGAGTCGATGGCCTCGTGACTGTCGAGTGCTTCGCCTGGAGTGGTGAAGCCGATTCCATTCTCGAATGCAAATCGGGGCAACGCCTTGAAGAACTCGAAGATGCCGGTATGTGCCGGTTGCAGATTCCCCAGAGTCTCATAGTTCATAAATAGGTTGATCAACTCCTCCTCCGGCGGGGTGGCCGCAATCCATGCAATAAACTTATCTGCTGTCAGCGGATACTCATGCCAGCTATAGTTGGAAAAGCGATAGGTGATATCGTCACTGAAGCGGCTGTTCTTCAGCAATAGTTTTAAACCGGGTCGGGTCGCAGCATGATAGACATAGTTAGGGCTTTTCCATCCCAGCACATGCTTAGCCCCTTCAGTGATCATTTTGGTGTATCCCATGTCATAAACCTGTTCGGCGATCTCATCGGAATAGATCAGCTCGGTGTTGCGTAGCACCGTTGGTTTCATCCCGAAGAGCATCTCAATGCGCTCAGCATGCTGTTGCACCTGGTTGCGGAACTCCTCCGGGTCGAACAGGCTGGCCAGCGAGTGAGCGTAGGTCTCGGTAAGGAACTCCACATGACCTGTCTTTGCCAGTTCACGGAAGCCGTCGATCACTTCAGGAGCAAAGATCTCCATCTGCTCCAGTGCCACACCGGAGATGGAGAAAGCAACCTTGAACTTTCCCTTGTACTGATTGATCAGATCGAGCAACATCCGGTTGGCTGGCACGTAGGAGCGGGCGGCGATCTGTTGTAGGATCTCCTCATTGGCATAGTCATCGAAATAGTAATGGTCCCTGCCGATATTGAAAAAGCGATATCTCTTTAACCGGAATGGTTGGTGGATCTGGAAATAAAAGCAAATATTTTTCATACGTTTATGTTTTTGATCTTTCTACATGAGGCTGTCATAGATCCGGCGAATTTTCAGCCCGGCATCTTCCCATTTGATGTTGTCCACCTCTTTTTTCCCTTCAATCCGCAAATGTTCAGCCATGGCCGGATAGGTGCAGATAGAGTAGATGGCGTCGGCCATTGCATCCACATCCCAGTAATCGATTTTGATCACGTTATGCAGGATCTCCGAGCAACCCGACTGGTAGGAGATGATACTCGGTACACCGCACTGCATCGCCTCAAGAGGGGAGATACCGAACGGCTCTGACACAGAAGGCATCACATATACATCGCTCGACTTGAGCAACTCATACACCTGCTTGCCGCGGAGGAAACCGGTGAAATGGAACTTGTGAGCGATCCCCCTGTCGGCTACCAGCTGGATCATCTGATCCATCATATCACCGCTGCCGGCCATCACGAAGCGGATGTGATCTGTTTTACGGATCACCTGGGTGGCCGCATCCACGAAAAACTCAGGTCCTTTCTGCATGGTAATCCTGCCCAGAAAAGTGGCCACTTTGTCTGGCAGACCCGACTGACGTTCAATGGCCTCAATCTCGGGACTGAGAGGATCCACCGCGTTATGTACGGTGGTTACTTTCCAGGAAGGCTGATGATAATTTTCAATGACGGTCTTGCGCGTCAGGTTGCTGACGCAGATGATGTGGTCACAGTTATCCATGCCATTTTTTTCAATGCCGTAAACTATCGGGTTGGGTTTGCCGCGACTGCGGTCGAACTCAGTGGCATGCACATGGATGACCAGTGGTTTACCGGTCACGCTCCTGGCGTGAAGACCGGCCGGGTAGGTGAGCCAGTCGTGAGCATGAATGACATCAAAGGGGTAGGAGCGTGCAATCACCCCGGCAACAATTGAATAGTTGTTGGTCTCTTCGAGGATGTTGTTCGGATATCTGCCGGAAAACTCCATGCATCCCAGATCGTTGGTATGCATGTAGCTGAAGTCGGCGTAGATATGGTCGCGCAGATGAAAATACTCTTTCGGATCCATGTATTTTCCCAGACGAGCCTGTGCCTTCTCCCAGCTCACGTCACGCCAGACGATGGGGGTGTTGTTGGCACCGATGATCTTCAAAAAACTTTGGTCTTCATCACCCCACGGCCTGGGGATCACGAAGGTGATCTCCATATCCTCCTGTTGCGCCATTCCCCTGGTGAGCCCATAGCTGGCTGTCCCCAGGCCTCCCAATATATGTGGCGGAAACTCCCAGCCAAACATTAATGCCTTCATCTCTATTTTTTTGATGATCGCTGATCACCTTTCTGGATCTCAGTCAAATCAGTTGTTTACTGGTAACTGTTAATCATTTTTTGAGCCCTGAGCAATTCTCCCACACTCATGGCGAAAGAGAAGCCCCCGTGTGCAATAAATGGCGGATTGGAATCGTAAAACTCCGAGATGGTGCCGATACAGTCGTTCTGCATCTCACCTTCCATATCTACCATGATCCGGTCAGCCAGCGACAGACCACTTTTGTGAAACACTTTCAGGTATGCTTCGATATAATGTCCCAGCAGCCATGGAAATGCCATGCCGTTGAAATAGGCTACCTTCTTCTCTCTTTCACTTCCCCTGTAGTGCGGGTGAAAACGGGCGCTCTTGGGAGTCAGCGAACGAATGCCGCAGGGGGTCAGAAGCTCCTTGGTGACAAAATCGATCACTGTTTTTTTCTGGCTTCTCTCCAGAGGGGAATAGGGTAGTGAGACGGCAAACAACATGTTGGGTCGTACGTCGGGATCCTTGTAGCTGCCGTCAATGTAATCATACAGATAACCGGCGTCGTTCAGGAACAGTTCCTTGAAAGAGTTGCCAGCCAGTCGTGCTTTCGCCTCCAGTTCGGAAGCCTCGTTCTCCCTGCCGTTATCAGTTGCCACCTCCTCGGCGAACCTGAGGGCGTTGTACCAGAGGGCGTTGAACTCCACCAGGTATCCCGAACGGGGGATGACCGGCCTGCCATCCAGCAGCGCATTCATCCAGCTGACCGCCACATCACGTCCATAGGTGGTAAGCAACCCATCCTCCTCCTGGTAGGCCAGGTTGGGATGTTTGCCGGCCATGAGATAGTCAATGATCTCGAAGAGGAACCCGGCATACAGTTCAGTGAAACGCTCTTTCCGCTCACGGTGGTATTGCTGTAGAGCCCAAACGACCCACAGCAGCAGATCGGGGTCCTCTACCTGTTTGAGAAAGCTCTTGGAGGGCTTGTTGTCCATGAAATCCTTCAGGTGGGGGATGGCGGTATCCATGATCTTCTCGAAGTCATCAGCCCTGTCCACAGCCAGTGTACAGCCGGGAAGTGCGATAAACTGATCGCGGGCCCTTACCTTGAACCAGGGATATCCGGCCAACAGATAGTGCTCATTTTTGTTGGGGATATAGTAAAACTGATGACTAGAATTTTTCAGACAGTTGTAGAAGCTGGATCGGGGTGTTCGTTTTTGGATTTCAAAATCAAACTCCTCAGCAAGACTGGATGGATCCACCATCATGTCTCCTGCAGAGAAGATGATCGTTTCGTTTTTCTCGATCGACATCTCAAAATAACCAGGCACGTAGAGATCCTCCTGACAGGTGTCCCCGTTGAGCAGATCCTGCAGATATTCAATGTCTTTGTACCAGTCGGGATGATAAATAAATTCCGGTTTTTTGCTGAACTGCATAAAGAGCTCCGGATAGCCGAAGTACATGCAGGTGCTGATGCCATTTTCCACCTCCCGGTAGGAACGATCCACCTGGTCGTTTTCCCGGGTGAGTTGCGATATCTTGCGAAAAGCAAGGAAAGGCTTGAAGCGAATGGTGGTGGGAGAGTGCGCCTCCATCAGCGTATAGCGGATCATCAGACGATTCTCTTTCGAGGAGAACATGATCTCCTTGGAGAGGATTACTCCCCCGATACGGTAGATGGTCTTGGGCACACTGTCACAATTGAACTCCCGGATATACTTATGCCCTTTGGGACTGTAGTTGTCGCCGGCATAGCGGTGAATCCCCAGGTTAAACTCAGCTCCATGCTGGATCACCGTTTCGTCGAAAGAGGAGAGAATCAGGTGATTCTCATCATCCATGTAGGGCACCGGCATCACCAGCAAGCCCTGGTATTTGGTGGTGTTGCATCCCGATATCGAGGTGTTATGGTATGCACCTTTTCGGTTGGTCCTTAATACATTCCGGTAGAGGGAGTATTCAAGGTTAATCAACAGCTCTTTGTCAAATTTAAGATAACTCATCGCCAGTAACAATTTAGGGTAAGGAGCTTTTTACACGAATTCCTGCGAAAGATAATAAAATTGCCTTTACTCCACAAGCGAAAAATAGAAAAAAATGATTCATTCCGGTCTTATTTACACAACTGCGAAATTGTTTGTACATTTGTTTCTGATCAGTTTCAATGGTTCTCATGATGATGGAACAGCAGGAGACAGAGAAAATCGCACTGGCAAAAAAAAGGGTTTGGCTGGCATTGATCCCGGCCATTCTCTTTGTGTCAATTATCTGGCTGGTTTTTCTGATCGGGCAGACACTGCTTGACCGGGTTGATATCATGCGCCTGGGTCTCACACCCGGTGAGATCACCGGCCTGCGAGGCGTCATCTTTTCCCCGTTGCTGCACAGCTCTGTTTCCCATCTTTGGTCTAACACCCTCTCATTGCTTATCCTTATCTGGTTTCTTTTTTACTTTTATAGTAAGATTGCACCGAAAGTCTTTGTTGCACTCTGGATCATCAGCGGGGTGGCCACGTGGTTCATTGGCAGAAATGCCCTCCATGTGGGTGCAAGCGGACTGCTCTTCGCGTTGCTCTTCTTTCTCTTTTTCAGCGGTATCTTCCGCAAATATATACCGTTGGTGGCGGTATCACTTATTGTGGCGTTTGTGTATGGCGGTTCTGTCTGGAGCATCTTACCCATTACCGAGTTGGTAGATGCCTCCATCTCCTGGGAGGGACATCTCTCGGGCGCCATCAGCGGTCTGCTGATGGCGGTGGTTTATCGCAGGGAGGGACCACAAAAGCCGGAGGTGGTGTGGGAAGAGGAAGAGGAAGAGGAAGAGGAGGAAGAGGGAATCTGATTTGGGAAGTGGAATGTTTGATTTGAGATATGGGATACGGGATGTTGCACATTTTTTTCTATTTTTGTAGAATAAAGAGCAGAATGAACAACAACAATTCCAAATATTGATATTATGTCAGAAAAGATCAGAGCTGCCGTAGTGGGTTATGGCAACATCGGGAAATATGTGGTGGAAGCACTGGAGTCGGCTGCCGACTTTGAAATTGCCGGGATCGTAAGGCGTGATGCCACACGGATACCCGCAGAACTGCAACCTTACCGGGTGGTGACCGATGTCACACAACTGGAGAAGGTGGATGTCGCCCTCCTTTGCACCCCTACACGGCGAGTGGAGGAGTATGCCAAATCCTGTCTGGAGAGAGGGATCAATACGGTCGACAGCTTCGATATCCACAGCCAGATTGTACAACTGCGCAGTGCTCTCAATGAAATTGCCCGCAGCTACAATGCGGTAGCAGTGATTGCAGCCGGATGGGATCCGGGCAGCGACTCGGTGGTACGCACCCTTCTGGAGGCGCTTGCTCCCAAAGGGATTACCTATACCAACTTCGGTCCCGGCATGAGCATGGGCCACACCGTTGCGGTGAAAGCCATTGAGGGGGTGAAAGCGGCACTCTCCATGACCATTCCTGCCGGTACCGGCGTACACCGGCGCATGGTCTATGTAGAGCTGCTCAATGGGTATGATTATACCAGCGTTGCAGAGGCGATCAAACAGGATGATTATTTTGCGCATGATGAAACCCACGTTTTTCAGGTGGAAGATGTGGAGGCGCTCAAGGATATGGGTCATGGGGTACTGATGGAGCGCAAGGGGGTGTCAGGGAAGACCCAGAACCAGCTCTTCCGTTTCGATATGCGCATCAACAACCCCGCCCTCACGGCACAGGTGCTGGTGGCAGCTGCTCGTGCCTCAATGAAGCAACAGCCAGGCGCCTACACCTTGGTGGAGATCCCGGTGCTGGATTTGCTGCCCGGCAACAAAGAGGCGTTGATCAGCAAACTGGTCTGATTTTTATTATCTTTGTGAAAAAATTGAATCACTGATGGACTTACTATTATCTGTTACCTGGGATGTGGACCCCACACTGTTCACCATTTTGGGAAGGGAGATCCGCTGGTACGGACTGTTTTGGGTGATCGGACTGATCGTAGCCGTTTACATCGTACAAAAAATTTTCAAACAGGAGGACCTACCAGAAAAATGGTTCGATTCTCTCTTTGTCTACATGATGGTGGGGATCATTGCCGGTGCCCGTCTGGGTCATTGCCTCTTTTACGAGCCGGGATACTACCTTGCCCACCCGGTGGAGATCCTCAAGGTGTGGGAAGGCGGACTGGCCAGCCACGGGGGGGTGATCGGTATCATCATTGCCGTTTGGCTCTACTCGAGGAAAGTGACAAAGCAGAGCATGCTCTGGACCTTCGACCGGGTGATGGTGCCCACCGGCTTCACGGCTGCCATGATCCGGCTGGGAAACCTGATGAACCATGAGATCTACGGGGGGCCGACCGACAAGCCCTGGGGCTTTCGTTTCGTGGATAATATCTACCAATGGATGCGGGGAGCAGAACCTATCTATACCGAACCGTCGCACCCTACACAAATTTATGAAGCAGCGGCTTACCTGGTGGTCTTTGTCCTCACCATGTATCTTTACTGGAATACTGATGCCAAGCACCGGAAAGGGCTTATTACCGGCATAGGCATCCTGATCATCTTCCTTTTCCGCTTCTTCGTAGAGTTTATCAAGAATGTACAGGTTGATTCTGAAATCGCCCTGCGTGAAAGCACCGGCCTGATTTTGGGACAGTGGCTCAGCATTCCATTCATCATCTGGGGCATCTGGCTGATTGTTGCTGCTCTGAGACATCCTGCTCTACAGGCAGACACGCCCCGTCAGTCAGAGATGGCAAAGCCTTACAAACCGAAGAAGAAATAATTTTTTAGCTTTCCCTGTGAACCGGGATCTTCTCTTCGCTACGATCAGCAGCCGGCTTTCAGCCTTAAAATTTAGTGGATAAACTCTGTAACGTACCAACGGAATAACTTCAAAATAGGAACTCTGAACCTCGAACTTGTTAAATATGTACAAACCACTTGAAATTGTGAACGATGTATATTACGTGGGGGTGAACGACCGCACGAAACATCTCTTCGAAAATCTATGGCCGCTGCCACATGGGATCTCCTATAACGCTTATATCATCGACGACGAGAAACGGGCACTGATCGATACGGTGGATGTCTGCTATTCCGATCTTTTTTTTCAGAAAGTGACAGCAGTGCTGGGTGACAAGCCTATTGATTACCTGATCGTCAATCATATGGAGCCGGACCACTCCGGATCGATCGGGTTGCTGATCAACCGCTACCCCGATATTCAGATTGTGGGAAACAAACATACGGTAAAGATGCTCAAGGGGTACTATGGCATTACACGGAATGTGATCCTGATTGAAGATATGCATACGCTGAACCTCGGTCGGAACAACCTGCAGTTTTATCTCACCCCCATGATACATTGGCCGGAGACCATGATGACCTATTTGCAAGAGAAAAAGATGCTCTTCAGTGCCGATGCTTTCGGGGCTTTCGGCACACTCGACGGTGCTGTGCTGGACAGCCAGCTCACCCCAGCACGATACCGGAGTGAGATGATCCGTTACTACTCCAACATTGTGGGTAAGTTCGGCTCACCCGTGCAGACCGCACTGAAGAAACTGGCAGAGGTGCCGATTGAGGCAATCTGCTCCACCCATGGTCCCGTATGGACAGTAAAGGAGAACATTGCAAAGGTGGTGAGTCTCTACGACAGGTTAAGCCGCTACGAGGCGGAAAACGGACTGGTGATCGCCTACGGGAGCATGTATGGTCATACCGAACAGCTGGCGGAGTTGATTGCTGCTGAAGCGGCAGCCAACGGTATCCGTGAGATCGTATTGCACAACGTATCGAAGAGCCACGCCTCTGATATCATTCGTGATGTCTTCACCTATAAAGGGTTGATCGTAGGATCACCTACCTACAACAACAAGCTCTACCCCGGCGTGGAGAGCCTTATCTCTGCCCTGGAGAACAGGTCGCTCAAGAATCGCTTCTTCGGCTATTTCGGCAGCTTCACCTGGGCCGATGCCTCGGCTAAACAGCTGGCTGCCTTTGTGGAGGAGTCTGAGGTGGAGCTGGTAAGCGATCCGGTAGTGATGAAGCAGGCGATGATGGATGAGGTGGAGGAAAAAGCTCTGACACTAGCCAGAAACATGGCCTGTAAGCTGTTATCGGGTGCAGCTGTCATACCCGGTAAGAAATCTGACTGTCACTAAACAAGATATTGAAACATGAGACTGATTATTCAACCCAATGCCGGTCAAATGGCACAGTGGGCAGCTAACTACATCGCTGCAAAAATCATTCAGGCGGCTCCCACAGCCGATAAACCTTTCAAGCTGGGACTGCCTACCGGCTCATCACCCCTGTTGACCTACAAGGCACTGATCGAACTGTATGAGGCAGGTGCCCTCTCGTTCGAACATGTGATCACCTTCAACATGGACGAGTATATCGGACTGCCGGAGGAACACCCCCAGAGCTACCACACGTTCATGTGGGATAACTTCTTCCGCCATATCGATATCAAAAAAGAGAACGTGCACATTCTCAATGGAATGGCAGATGATCCCGAAGCGGAGTGCGCCGCATATGAGCAGGCCATAACCGAGGCGGGTGGAATCGACCTTTTCCTGGGTGGCATCGGCCCCGACGGACACATCGCTTTCAACGAGCCCGGCTCCTCGCTCAGCTCCCGTACCCGCATCAAAACACTCACCACCGATACGGTGATCGCCAACTCACGGTTCTTCGACTATGATGTGGAGAAAGTACCCAAAACAGCACTCACTGTGGGAGTGGGAACGGTGCTCGATGCGAAAGAAGTACTTATTCTGGTCAACGGTCACCATAAGGCGCGTGCGCTCTTTCACGCTGTGGAGGGAGCTGTTACGCAGATGTGGACCATCAGTGCGCTGCAACTGCACCCCAGGGGCATCATCGTCTGCGACTATGATGCCTGTGTTGAGTTGAAAGTGGGTACCTACAAGTACTTCCTAGATATTGAGCATAACTATCTCGACCCGGATTCACTGTTGTAGTCTTCACGCAATGATCTTCATGGTTGTGGTCTTAGGATCATCCTTTTTGTGAGATGGGTTCCTGTATGCAGGTGCAGGAACCCTGCTACCTTTTTGGTTTAATACCACAGGCCTCTCCGGTAGGTTCATCCTCCGTGCGGTACCAGATATCTGTGAAATCTTCGGGGTGCCTGCGAAATTTAGCAAGGATGTAGGAGCAGGTGGGGATCACTTTGTATCCTTTTTCACGTGCATATTTTACCATTTCATCGAACAACCTGCCGGCAATACCCTGACCTTCCAGCTCCGGTCGTACGCCGGTGTGATATGCGTTCAGCACATTATCCTTTACCTCGAAATCGAGTTCTGCGATTTGACGTCCTTCTTGATTGATAAAAAAACTACCTTGGTTCTTTTCGTCAATTCTATACTGAATTTCCATACGATATATTTTTTGAAGTTTAATTTATTTTCATCGAACGCATTTTTACCCTTATTTGTTCTGTCTGTTCTCACTTGTCTCAATAAATTATCATGAAAGCAGATTGAACCAAAGCTGTGAAATGGAATTTTTGGCGGTCATAATGCTGTTTTTTGTATCTTTGGAGCAACCTATAATAAAATACAATAGAATGAAACGTTTTTCAATCATTTATCTATTACTTGCTGTGTTCACTATAGGTGTTTTTCCTGCCACGGTAGATACAGTGAATGTGTTCAGCAAAAAAATGGAGAAAAATATCAAAGCAGTGATTATCAAACCGCAATCTTATGACGGACAGACTGCCTTCCCGGTGATCTATTTGTTGCATGGTTATAGCGACCGTTACGATAGATGGATCAAAAATGTGCCTCATATCATGGCATTAGCCGATCAATACAGGATGATGATTGTTTGCCCTGATGGTGGTTATAATAGCTGGTACTGGGATAGTCCGATAGATTCTACTTTTCAGTACGAAACCTTTGTTTCCAAAGAATTGATTGCGTGGGTGGATCAAAATTACAAAACGGTCTCATCGCGTGAAGGGCGTGCCATCACAGGACTGAGCATGGGTGGTCATGGTGCATTGTACCTGGCTTTTCGCAACCAGGAGGTGTTTGGTGCTTGCGGAAGTATGAGTGGCGGAGTCGACATCCGGCCGTTCCCGAACAATTGGGATATGTATAGGCTGCTTGGCACGCAACAAGAACACCCCGATAATTGGGAAAAGTATACCGTAATGGGTTTACTGCATTTATTAACACCCAATACGCTGAAAATCATTATTGATTGTGGAACGGAGGATTTCTTTTACGCGGTGAATGAAAGGTTGCATAAGGAACTGTTGTACCGCAATATTCCTCACGATTATATTACCCGTCCCGGTGCTCATAACTGGCAGTACTGGGGTAATGCAGTGAAATACCAGATGCTTTTCTTCCATGAATTCTTCATTGTACCACAGCATAAAAAGTAAAATAGTTGTATGAAGAAACGCATTGTATCTCTCCTTTTAATCACAATCGGTTTCACTGTTTTCGCGCAGCCTCAGAAACCTTTTAAATTCGCATTGATCACCGATACCCATGTCGGCAGTCCGAACAATGACGAGGATCTCTACCGTACCGTGAAGGATATCAATTCACTTACTGACATCGCCTTTGTCATTGTTTCCGGCGATGTGACCGAATTCGGTTCTTACAATGAACTGCGCACCGCAAAGTGCCTGCTGGACGATTTGAATGTTCCGTATTATGCGATCCCTGGAAATCACGACTCCAACTGGTCGGAAAGCGGAACGAACGACTTCCTGCGAATATTCGGTGGCGAAACATTTGGATTTACCTACAACGGGTACAAGTTTATCGGGATGGCTATGGTGCATCGGATGGTACTTTTCTCTGGAAATACAGGATCTCAAACGGACTGATTAATATGATTTTGCCCACTGATGACGGCGAGTTATACGTTTCGGCAATGGACGGCAAACTGGTTCAATTGAAAATTCATCACTGAGACTGTATCTTGTATCTTGTGTCTTGTGTCTTGTGTCTTTCATAACTGCACAACTTTTCCCAGCTTCACATAAAAAACAAATCCTTTTACATGCTCAAAACCCATCTCTTCGATGGCCTTCACATAACGGTGTACCTGCCGGATATATCGCGGATCCTCCACTTCTCCGAACTTGTAGTCGGCCACGATCACCTCGTCGTGGCCAATCATCACCCTGTCGGGGCGTCGGAACCCCCACTCGGGATGCAACAACTCTCTCTCATTCAATACAGTATATTTACCGCTGTACCATTCAGCCACTGCGTGATGAGAGAGCATGTTGCGTAACATGTGAACGATCTCATCCCGATCCTGTTCAGGCAGTTCCCCCTCTGAAATTTTTTGCTCTACAGCCTGTGGCAGGTCTGCCATTGTCACCACATTGCTGACGATGGCATGCATCAGCATCCCATAGTCGCGGCTGCCGTCATCGGTGAAGTAGCCAATGCCGTTGAGGCGCATCCGCAGGCGGTTATCAATGGGTATGGCATGCCCCTGACCTGTTTTGGTGACAACCACCTCTTCACGCTCTTTCCTGCTGACCGATTTGGCATCGCCATAGAGAAGGCAATGCTTCTCTTCGGAGAAATAGTTGCGCAGGTCGACCAGCTCCTTCCTCTCCTCTTGCGAAGGCTCAGGAGCAGAAGTGATGCTGCGCCAGAGCAGGTCTGAAATGTTGGATATTTTTTCAGGTTTGAGGGGGAAGGGTGCATAGGCAATCAACCGGTGTTTGGCACGGGTGAATGCCACATAGAGCATGTTGAGGTTGTCGATATAGGTAAACCGTCTCTCCTCCAGGTAATCTTTTCGAAAGATGGTCTCTGTCAGCCTTTTCCCATACTTGAGGGGTGCGATGCGCAACTTGTCAAATGGAGCCTCCCCGGGTTTACACCAGATGATATGGCTCTTTCCGGAACCATGGTCTGTGTCCCAACTGAGAAAGGGCATAATCACAGCACCAAAGCCGAGACCTTTCGACTTGTGAATGGTGATCAACCGGATGGCATCCTGGTTGTCGGGTGAGAAGAGCGCCTTTTTGTGACCTGTCTCATCCCACCACTCCAGGAAGCTGTTGAGATCACCTGAACGGTTGCTGCTGAAACGGAGCGCGATATCGAGGAATGCCTGCAGATGAGCACTCTCTTTCTCATCCAGCGCATCGGCAGTCTGTGAGAAAAAGGTCTCAATCATCTCGTAAAAGGGAAGTGTTGCCAACTCTTTGATTTGTGTCTGCAACTCCGGAGGAAATTCACCGGAATGTTCCGTATAACTTTTGATTGCCTCTTCAGGGGTGATATGCCGCCGAAAGCGTTCATACTCATAGTGCGCCATCATGCGATGGGTGGGATCGTTGGGATGCTGGAAATGGCGCATCAGTGCAATCACAGCCTTGACAGCCTGTGCCTTGCCGATCAGCAACGCTTCGTTGGAGATGATGTCGTAGCGGTAATGCCCTCCAGCGTTTTGATCGGCATACGCCAGTAACCTGTCGGCAACCTCTGCCGCCTCCTTGTTGGTGCGGACCAGAATGGCCATCTCCTTTAGTGTAAACCCCTGATCCTGAAGCGATTCAATCTCATGAGGCAGTTGCTCCAGTGCTTTTTCTTTCCAGCTTTGATCTTCATCTTCGGTTAGAAAAGTTATTTTGACCTGACCGCCGCTATCTTTTTTATGTGGTGGCAGCTCCTGATATACCTCTGCGTAAGCATCCCTGATCTGGGTATTGGGAGATGCTTCCGGAATGGGATTTTCATTTTCTGTCATCAGCCTGTTGACCTCCTCCTGCAGGAGTGTTGCAGCATTGGTAAAGAATGCATTGTTAAACCGGACGATATGGGCATCGCTGCGCCAGTTGGTGTCGAGCAGGTGGCTGCGGATATTCTCACTGTGCAGCTCCTCCTCCACTGTCTCTTCCAGCAGGCGCCAGTCAGAGTTTCGCCAGCGGTAGATGCTCTGTTTCACATCTCCCACGATCAGGTTGAAGTTGCCGGAGGCGAGGCTCTCCCGTAACAATGGCATGAAGTTGTGCCACTGCATGCGAGAGGTATCCTGAAACTCATCGATCATGTAGTGGGTAAGGAGGGTGCCTGTTTTCTCAAAGATGAATGGAGCATCCGTACCGGCGATGATATGGTTCAACAGCTCTGTGGTGTCGGAGAGGAAGAGGGTGTTATGCTCCTGCTGCAGGCTTCGCAGCCGGTTTTTGATATCACTCAGGATGCCAAGGGTGTAGAAGTTTTGCAGAATGACCTTCGCGGTGTGATAGGTGAGATTCTCATTGTAGAGTCTGATTACTTCTTTGATGCAGTCATTTAATCCGTTGTGATAGGCTTCCGCAATTTGAGATGCGATTTCCGGTTGGGCCTTCTTTGCACGCCATCCCTCCAGGTGATCGGGAAAAGAGAAAAAGGTGTTGGATAGGTTGGGCTGTTCTCCCCTTGCTATCTGCTCCAGTTTGAAAAATTGGGATCTGCTCCCACCAATAAAATCGGAGGGTTGCAAGCCATGGTTTTGGATGATTGAAACAGCCTTTACTCCTACTTTTTTTAGTTCATTTTCATAACTTCTGATGATTCGCATCAGCATCTGACGGTAGGTCTCCAAAAACTCCTTGTCCTGTATCACAGCAAATTCCTCGGCTGTCAATGACTTATAGGTCTCATTGGTGAGCTGTGCCGCCAACTCATACACCTGGCTTTCAATCTTCCAGTTCTGTCCTTCTTCAATGCTTTCCTGCATGTATCGCAGCAGCCAGTCGGAAAGGGTGCTGTTCTCCGGTTTGTCCAACTCAGAGAGCATCAGGTCTACAGCTTCCATCAGCATGGTTGACTCCTCTACCTCAATGTTGTATCCCCCTGCCAGACCAATTTCACGGGTGAATGCCCGCATGGTGCGCTGAAAAAAGCGATCGATGGTGCTGATGTTGAAAGCAGAGTAGTCGTGCAATATGGTCTCTAGAATACCCCTGGAGAGCTCACGGATGCGCGACTCACTCATGGTGAACTCCCGCATCAGACGCTCCAGGTAGCTGGACGGCTTGCCAGAAGCCAGTCGGTGCAGCTCCACCACGATGCGCGACTTCATCTCATCGGTGGCTTTGTTGGTAAAGGTTACTGCCAGAATATGGCTGTGGTTGTTGGGACGGGAAAAGAGCAAGCGCAGGTACTCACCGGTCAGCCGGTGTGTCTTGCCCGATCCGGCTGAGGCTTTGATCAGATGGAGCAACTCCCGTTCAGATGATGCGTGACTTGGCATATCCCTCTTTTTGCAAAATATCCAGCACTTTTGTCCGGTGGTCGCCCTGAACGATGATCTCACCATCCTTGGCCGATCCGCCCACGCCGCATCTCATCTTGAGCAGCTTGCCCAGCACCTGCAGATCTTCGTCGCTTCCCCGGAAACCGGTGACCAGTGTCACCGCCTTTCCCTTGCGGTTGCGCTTGTCCAGGCTGATGCGTAGCAACTGCTTCTCTTTGGGGACGATGGCTTCACTCTCCTCATCCTCCTGCCGGTAATGGTAATCGGGATTGGTAGAGTAAACAATGTTGAGTCGTTTCTTCCAGTTGTTCATTTCATCTAATTCTGTTTCTTTTCGAGTGCTTCGATTACGTTGATGATATAGTCACCCATTCGTTCACATTCGGAGATGATGTCAATATAAAAGACGCCGTTCTGATAGGAGTAAAGCTTCTGGTCAAGGTTCTCCACATTCTCCCTTTTCAACAGGTTCCGCTTCTCATTGATGCTGCTTTCAATGTGCCTGCTGTTCACCGGGTCACTTTCGGTGATCTTCTGGTTCTTCAGCAGGTTTTGCATGTTGTCCAGTGCCTCATCCAGCAGCTCATACATGGAGTTGATGTTTTCAACCATGCTCTCCTCAAACTCCACGCCCGCTTCCATCTTACGTTTCAGGTGGCGTGCAATGTTGCAGGCGGAGTCGGCAATACTCTCGATCTCGGTTACTGATCGCAGGATGGAGCGTACCCGCTCCTTGCTCTGATCGCTCAGCTTGCCTTCGGCCACCTTGCTCAGGTAAGAGCCGATCTCCACCTCCATCCTGTCGCTGATATCCTCATACTTCTCTGTCCGGTTGTATAGTTTGAGGAACTTCTTGTCGTTGTTCTTCAGGTTGGTCATCTTCTTCACGAAGCCGAACATCTTCTTTACACGTGCAGCATATACCTCCACCTCCTTTTCCGCTTGCAGTATGGATAGTTCAGCGGTAGAGGCCATCCCGGTGGAGATATACTGCAGGGCAAACTCTTCGTCCTCTTCTTCTCCCTTTTTCGGTCTGATCAGGGTGAGGCAGATCTTTTCGTAAAGCTTCACGAACCAGATCATCAGGGCAACGTTGGTGATGTTAAACAGGGTGTGGAAAAGCGATAACCCGTAGGAGGTGGCCGACTGGTAGGTGTGGTACTGGTCCTGCAGTGCGGCCAGCTCCGGAGTGAGCTCAGCCCGGGAGAGGGTGGTGATCTGCGAATATGTGTCGGGTGAGAGGGATGTCACAAAGGAGGTGATGCCAGATGGATGTACCGATGCGAAGCTGGGTACGATATTGTCAACCAGTTGCACGAAATGTTTAAAGACAAAGAGCATCCAGATCACCCCCGTCACGTTGAACATTAAGTGTGCAAAGGCTGTTCGTTTGGCCGACAGGTTGGTCGGTATGGCTGCAACATTGGCGGTGATGGTGGTGCCGATGTTTTCCCCCATGATCATGGCTGCTGCACTGGGGAAGTCAATCCAGCCCTGTACCGCCATGATCAGCGTCAGTGCCACCGTGGCGCTGGAGGACTGCACGATGATGGTCAGCACGGTTCCCACCATCAGGAAGAAGAGCGTGGAGAGAAGTCCCATATTGGTGAAATTCTGCACGAACAAGAGTACCTCCGGGTTGTTTTGAAGGTCGGGCATCGATCCTTTCAGGAAGTCAAGGCCCATAAAAAGAAAAGCAAATCCGAAGATGAATTCGCCCAACGATTTGTTCCTGCTTTTGGAGGAGAAGATCAGCGGAAGTGCCACTCCCATCAGAGGAATAGAGAGCGCACTGATGGAGAACTTGCCGAAGCCGAAGAAAGAGATCATCCAGGCGGTCACCGTGGTTCCAATGTTGGCACCCATGATCACACCGATCGACTGGATCAGGCTCAACAGCCCTGCGTTCACGAAGCTCACCACCATCACGGTGGTGGCGGAGGAGGATTGTACCAGGGCGGTGATCAATATGCCGGTGAGGACCCCCATCACCCGGTTTTTTGTCATCGCCGTCAAAATGTTCCTCAGTTTATTGCCTGCCAGCTTCTGCAGGCCTTCGCTCATGATCTTCATCCCATACAGGAAGAGGCCCAATGAGCCAACCAGCTTTAAGAAATCGATGAACCCGTACTCCATTTTCCAATCTTTCACATATAAAGCGTTTACAAACTTAAAAAAAATAACTGAAAATGGAGGTAGTGAGATTCAAAAAAGATGTATATTCGTCTCCCCAAAAACATTATGAATATGATAAGTGACCTGGTAAAAGTTTACTGTCGCAACACAGATGAGGAGAAAGAGGTGCCTGTGGGTACACCATTGAGCGAGTTGATCGCTCATTTCAATGTGAGGATGCCCTACCTGATTGCCAATGCAAAGGTGAACAACAAGACCGAATCGCTGGTCTACCGTGTTTACCGCCCCAAGACCGTTGAGTTTGTGGACCTGAGTGACTCCTCGGCGATGCGCACCTACGTGCGATCCCTCTGTTTCATCCTGGCCAAAGCGGTAGATGACCTTCTTCCCAACGCGGAGATGTTTATTGAGCATGCCGTGGCCAAGGGATACTATTTTCAAATTGAGTCCGACCAGCCGGTAGATAAACCGGCACTGGATGCCATCCGCAATCGCATGCGCGAGATTGTGGCAGCTGACATTCCATTCGTGCAGGTGGAGGAGGAGACATCAAAGGTGGTGAAGCTGTTCCGCGAACGGGGGATGGAGGACAAGGCACTGCTGTTGGAGACCTCTGATCTGATCTATGCCCGCTACTCAAAGCTGGAGGAGTATATCGACTATTTCTACGGCTGCCTGACACCATCTACGGGTTATATCACCATGTTCGATATCCAGCCCCATAACGGCGGATACCTGCTACGGGTGCCCAACCGTGAACATCCGGTAGAGCTGGAGCCGGAGATCAAACAGGAGAAGCTGTTAAATGTCTATCGCGAGCATCTCAAGTTTCTGAAGATCAGCAAACTCGATAATGTGGGGGACCTGAACAGGGCCAAGCAGGATAACCGCATGTCGGAGGTGATACAGGTGGCAGAAGCCTATCAGTCGAACCAGATTGGAGAGATCGCCGGGGAGATCACACGAAAGTTTCACGAGGGCGTGCGGGTGGTCTTGATATCCGGTCCTTCTTCGTCAGGAAAAACCACTTTTCGCAAACGTCTTGAAATACAGCTGCTGGTAAATATGCTCAAACCCATCGGCTTGTCACTGGACGATTATTTTGTGGATCGGAAAATGACCCCTTTGGATGTGCATGGTGAGAAGGATTACGAGTCGCTCTACGCCCTCGACCTGCCCCTTTTCGAAGAGCATATGCTCCGGCTGATGCGGGGTGAGGAGGTGGAATTGCCTTCTTACAATTTCGTGACCGGTACCAGGGAGTATAAAAAGCATTTCCTGAAGATGGCTGAGAACAGCATCCTGATCCTGGAGGGTATTCACGGCCTCAACCCGGAGCTGACAGCCCATATCCCGCAGGAGAAGAAGTTCCTGGTCTATGTCTCAGCACTCACCTCCATCTCGCTCGATGATCACAACTGGATTCCCGCATCTGATAACCGCCTGTTGCGACGCATCGTGCGCGACTATCGCTACCGCGGATACTCAGCCGAACAGACCATCTCACGTTGGGACAGCGTGCGCCGTGGGGAGGAGAGGTGGATCTTCCCCTACCAGGAGAATGCCGATGTGATGTTCAACTCGGCCATGATCTATGAGCTGGCTGCCATCCGCCGTCATGCCGAGCCGATCCTGATGCAGGTGCCACGCACGGCGCCCGAGTATGCCGAAGCCTACCGCCTGCTCAAATTTTTAAGTTATTTCAATTACATCACGGATCGTGAGTTGCCACCCACCTCCCTGCTGCGTGAGTTCCTGGGAGGCAGCAGCTTCAGATACTAAAACATATGTCATCAGAGGTGATTTGCGCCATATCCACCCCTCCCGGCATGGGAGCCATCGCGGTGATCCGCCTCTCGGGTGAGGGGTCGGTAGCCCTGGTGGATTCACTCTTCCAGGCCGCTTCCGGAAAGAAGCTGGAGTCACAGCCCTCACACACCGTCCATTTCGGGCGGATCAGCGACGCAGAAGAGCTGCTGGACGAGGTACTGGTAACGCTCTTCCGCGGTTCACGCTCTTTCACGGGCGAGGAGAGTGTGGAGATCTCCTGCCATGGATCACCCTACATCCAGCAACGCCTTATGGAGCTGCTGATCAGGCAGGGAGCAAGGATGGCTGAAGCGGGTGAATTCACCCGTCGCGCTTTCCGCAACGGCAAGTTCGATCTCAGTCAGGCCGAGGCGGTGGCCGACCTGATTGCCTCTACCTCCCGGGCATCGCATCGTGTGGCGATGAACCAGATGCGCGGCGGTTTCGCCCGGAAGCTGGCCCTGCTGCGCGATAAACTCCTGCAGTTCGTATCCCTGATTGAGCTGGAGCTCGACTTCTCTGAAGAAGATGTGGAGTTCGCCAGCCGGGAGAAACTGTCTGAACTGACGAACGAGATTGAACAGGAAATTCAAACCCTGGCCCACTCCTTCCGGCTGGGGAATGCCATCAAGAGCGGTATTCCGGTGGCCATCATCGGAGAGACCAATGTGGGCAAATCCACGTTGCTGAATCTGTTGCTCAACGAAGAAAAAGCCATCGTGAGTGAGATACACGGCACCACACGTGATGTGATTGAAGATACCGTGAACATCGGCGGGGTTACCTTTCGTTTTATTGATACAGCGGGTATCCGGCAGACTTCCGATGCCATTGAGACACTGGGCATAGAGCGTACGTTTCGCAAAATTGAACAGGCTTCCATCGTCTTATGGATGATTGATATGACGACTCCCCGCGGGCAGATTGAGGACCTGGCTGCTTCCATCCTCCCCAAGCTGAAGGATAAACAGGTGATATTGCTGTTTAACAAGGCCGATCTGATTCCGGATGAACAAAGAGCGGATTTTGCAACCCTCCTTCCCGCATTGAATGCCGAGAGACTGTTCATCTCCGCAAAGCGGCAACAGAACACCGATAAGCTTCAGGAACTATTGGTAAAAGCTGCTGCCATCCCCTTCATTGGCGAAGAGGACGTGATTGTGACCAACCTGCGCCATTATGCGTCGCTCAACAACGCACTCACTGCCATCCGCCGTGTGAAAGAAGGCATTGAGACAGGCATCACCCACGATTTCCTCTCGCAGGATATCCGGGAGTGCATGTTTTACCTCGGCGAAATCACCGGCCAGATCTCCACAGAAGAGATCCTCGGTAACATCTTCAGTAAGTTCTGTATCGGCAAATAGATCTGCATTTTTGCTTTCTATATTGCCGGAAGAATGCGCACCATGCAAACACCGTTGATAGCTTTCAGCTTTTGGGTGATCGAATCATCGACTGTTTTTTGGGTCACATCAATGATGTTGTAGGCAATCCCATTGTATTTGCGGTTCAACATGCTGTCGATATTGATGTTTTCGGAAGCCAGGATGCTTGAAATCTGGCTGACCATGTTTGGGATATTCTTGTTTGCAATTGTAATGCGACAACCATCGTGCCGTTCCATTGTGGCAGCCGGAAAGTTTACCGAGTTGGTGATGTTGCCATTTTCCAGAAAATCTTTTATCTGGTTTGCCGCCATTACCGCACAATTGGTTTCCGATTCTTTTGTAGAGGCGGCCAAGTGAGGAATGGCAATCACCTTGTCCATTTCCAATACTTCTTTATCGGGGAAGTCGGTAATGTATTTGGCTACTTTACCGGATGCAATTGCATCTTTTAAATCGTTCAGATTGACCAACCCCCCGCGAGCGAAATTCAATATCCGAACGTTTTTTTTCATCATCTTGAATTTGTCCTTGTTGAGGTAACCCTCGGTCTCGGGGGTAAGCGGGATGTTGAGTGTCACATAATCGGCCTGTGACAACAAAACCTCTATCCCTTGTACCAAGTTCACCTCGTTGCTTAATTTCAATGCTTGTGGCACTGAAATGTATGGGTCATAGCCAATCACGTTCATCCCCAATGCTTTGGCGGCATTGGCCACCAAAACACCGATTGCGCCCAACCCGATTACGGCGAGTGTTTTGCCTTTTATCTCTTGTCCGGCAAAGTTCTTTTTGCCTTTCTCAACGAGTGCTGGTATTTCATCACCTTTGCCAATCAGTGATTTAGCCCAATTTACGCCATCGATGATGTCACGCGAAGTAAACATCAATCCGGCAATCACCATTTCTTTTACACCGTTTGCATTTGCTCCCGGAGTGTTGAAAACCACGATCCCTCTTTCCGTACATTCTTCTATTGGAATGTTGTTGACGCCTGCACCCGCTCTTGCTACAGCTTTTAGTGACGACGGAAGTTCCATTTGGTGCATTTTATAACTGCGCAACAGGATTGCGTCTGGATTGGGTAGTTCGCTGGCGATCTCGTAATGACTTAAAGGAAAAATAGATAGTCCTTCAGGGTCGATTGCATTTAACGTTTGAATCTTAAACATTTGAATTGTTACCTTTAAAGTGTGTTGAATCATCATTTCGAAACAAGAAACAAAGATCATAATTTTATTTCTAAATTGTGTAAAAAAAAAGAATTTTGTTGAAAGGAGGCATTTGATTTAAGGTACCATTGATGCTCTACCCGGGGGATAGGTCACAGGTATGCTTCACTGAGATGTTGTATTGTCTTCCTGATGCTTCAATAATTATTTGTACATTTGTTGTTTAGAAACCAACAACAATGAAAAGAGCGTTTCGTTTTTTGAACAAGCCCTATCCGCTGAATGATGATTTAAAGCACAATGCCCAAGTCGTTCTTTTTCTGAGTATTGGGATATTTGCATTCTTGTCACTCTTTCAGCCGATTGGTATCAGCGCTTTTTCAAGAAAAGAAATTATATACCTGGTTTGTGGGATCGCAGCATCCCTGTTTTTTATCCTGACCTTGAATCTGATTGTTTTGCCAAGCCTCTTTCCCCGTTTTTTCAACAGCAGCAGGTGGAATATTAAGAGAGAGATTGGTTGGGATTTGTGGATGTTGCTCTCAATATCAAGTTGTGCGCTATTGGTCTATTCAAAAATAGTGGGACCGATTGACATGGACCTCTCTGACGTGTTGAAGATCATATTGATTGGCGCTGTTCCGGTGGCACTGCTGATCATCATCAATTATAACCGTATCTTGCGCTCCAATCTGAAGTCGGCTCAATTGCTGAACCAGAAGCTGATAGAAAAAAGGGAGCAGAGCCAAAAACTGATTCATTTTGAGTCGGAATACAAGAACGATGAGATCACGCTGAACCCGGAATCGATCTATGTGATAAAATCAGCAGATAATTATGTTGAGATCTATTACGAGCGGGAGGGAAAGCTGCGAAGACATACCATCAGAAGCACCTTAAGCAAAGCTGAAGCTGCCACACAAAACTGCACTTTTCTCTTCAGATGCCACAGAAGTTTCATCGTGAATATTCATCGAATCGCGGAGGTGCAGGGGAATCCCCAAGGATATACCCTGTACATTGAGCATCTGGATTTCCCCGTCCAGGTTTCACACATGTATATCACGGAATTCAAAAGGCTCCTGCTTTAGTTGTTAGGCCACTCTATTCCCCTTTTTCGCCCCTTTATCCTCTCTTCATCCCTATTTTCTTGCAGGGCATCCCCATTTTTTTGTATTCCGCTATTTCATCCATAATTTTATAGGTGAGTTTTGAAATTGTTTTGCCGTTCCTTCATGTAGCGGAGAAAAGAGAAACTCAATTGAATCATTGGCTTGCATGAACTATTGTTCCTGCTCGCTACACATAATCAAACAAAAGAATGGAAGAATTTAAAATAGGTGATCTGACAGCAAGGCTGCCAATCATACAGGGAGGAATGGGTGTGTGCGTCTCTATGTCGGGATTGGCTTCCGCCGTTGCAAATGAGGGAGGAATCGGGGTGATCTCTGCTGTCGGTATCGGCATGTCGGAGCCCGACTACAGGAAGCACTTTCGTGAATCGAACAAGATCGCATTGAGAAAAGAGATCCGGAAAGCTCGTCTGAAAACGCAGGGGATCATTGGTGTGAATATCATGATGGCTACCTCCGACTTTGATGAGCTGTTGAGAGTGGCTCTGGAAGAAAAAATCGATGTTGTTTTTATCGGTGCCGGATTACCTTTGAAGATCCCCGCATTCCTGGAAAGCATCAACCAGGGGGATACTACCACAAAAATTGTACCCAAGGTCTCCTCCTCCCGAGCTGCGAAATTAATTTTCAGACACTGGCTGGAGAAGTATGACAGGATACCTGATGCCGTGGTGGTGGAGGGTCCCCTGGCAGGAGGCCATCTCGGTTTTGGCAAAGAGGAGTTGCAGAACAACCAGCAATCACTTTTTACGATCCTGAAAGAGACTGTCGCCGGGATGGATTATTTTCAACAGGCCACAGGCAGGGAGATCCCCGTGATAGCAGCAGGAGGCATCTATACGGGAGGTGACATGTACAACATGTTGCAATCGGGAGCCAAAGCCGTGAAGATGGGCACCCGTTTCGTGACCACCTCGGAATGTGATGTCTCGGAAAAATTCAAACAGAATTATATCGACTGCTCAAAAGAGGATATTGTGTTGATCGATAGCCCAGTAGGACTTCCAGGCAGGGTGATTGTCAATGATTTTGTAAGGGAGATTCAGCAAGGTGCACAGAAACCTGTGAGGTGTCCCTGGAAGTGTCTGAAAACATGCGATTACAAGAAAGTTCAGTTCTGTATCTCCGAAGCACTGTTCAATGCAGCACGAGGAGATTTTTCACATGGTTTTTCTTTTGCCGGAACAAATGCCTATAAGGCCAAAGCCATCATCTCAGTCAGAGAAACCATAGATCAGCTGAAAGAGGAATATTACAGGGAAGAGCTTCGTTTCCAACCAATTGAAGTATCTGCATACTGATTCACCGAAACCGGCTTTTGTTTATTTTTCCTGATATTGCGCGTTTATCATCGTTTTCATTCCAGAAGAAAGAGATTATCCGTTCGTTTTCAGGTGGGGCACTATTCTGTCGCTCCGGCCGCCACATACCCTAAAATCGATATTTGATTTTTTTATCTGATTGTTCCCGGCTCTAGATAAAAGGGAATCAGTCAATTATTTTTTTTTGTCAATGTTTGTTCCCCCTGTTGTAAACTATTTGTCAGTGTGACTGTTATATTCAGTGCAAAGAATTATTTAAAATTGCTCTAAATAGACAGATAGATGACCCAAGAAGATTTACCTGCTATTTTCCGTGACTTCAATCCACTGGAAGATAAAATGCTGCAAATCATCGACCGGGAAGGCAATCTGATCCGAAAGGATCTGATGCCGGAGCTGGAGGATGAGACCATTATAGAAGCCTACCGGCAGATGTTGTACGAGCGGACCGCCGATGAGATGGCGGTCTCTTACCAGCGACAGGGGAGGATGTACACCTTTACCCCTAACCTTGGCCAGGAGGCAATCCACATCGCTGCCGGGATGAACATTCGGCATGAGGACTGGCTTGTTCCTTCTTTCCGTGAAATGGGCATTCTGCTATCGAAAGGAGGAACCATGAAGGAGATGTTCCTCTTTTACCTTGGCAACGAGTGGGGCGGTAGCTTTCAGCAAGCTCATCATACCCTCCCCATTTCCATCTCAATTGGTACACAGTTTCACCATGCCACAGGCGTGGGTTACTCGGTGAAGTACCGAAAGAAGGATGAGGCGGTCTTCACCTTTATCGGTGACGGTGGTACCTCCGAGGGCGACTTCAGCGAGGCGCTCAACTTTGCCGGCGTTTGGCAAGTGCCGGTGATCTTCACCATCCAGAACAACCAGTATGCCATCTCCGTGCCGGTACAGAAGCAGACCAACTCGCTCAACCTGGCGGTCAAGTCGGTCGCTTTCGGCATCCCCGGCATCAAGGTAGACGGCAACGATTTCTTCGCGATGTATCTCGCCTACAAGACCGCTGCCGCGTATGCACGTTCGGGCCGGGGAGCGGTACTGATTGAGGCACTCACTTATCGTCTCGGGGCTCACACCACCTCCGATGATCCCTCCAAGTACCGCGAAAAAGAGGAGGAGCAGCTCTGGGCCATGAGCGATCCGCTAATCCGCCTGAAGCGATACATGCAGGATGCCGGTATCTGGTCCATCAACGAAAAGCAACTTCGGGAGGAGTACCGTGAGGAGATTGACCGTCAGTTTACCGAGGCGGAGAAGGAGAAATCATATCCCCTGGATGATGTGTTTGTGCATATGTACAGCGATATGCCCGATGAATTGAGAAGACAGAAAAAAGCGTATGAACAATTCTTAAGCTGGAAGGAGAAAAGAGGATGAGCGTGATGACCATGGTGAAGGCGATCAACAATGCGCTGGATATCAAACTGAACGAGGATGAGAACATTGTGATATATGGCGAGGATGTAGGCGTGGAGGGAGGTGTCTTTCGCGTCACCGAGGGACTGCAGAAGAAATATGGTGTTGAGAGGGTGTTCGACTCACCCCTGGCAGAGTCGGGTATCGTGGGTACCGCACTCGGGATGGCTGTTTCGGGTCTCCGGCCGGTGGTGGAGCTGCAGTTCGATGGGTTTACCTTTCCAGCCTTTAATCAGATCCTCACCAATGTAGCCCGGATCCAGAACCGATCACGTGGCAAGTATGGGGCACCGGTGGTGATCCGTTTTCCTTATGGGGGTGGGGTCAACGCACTGGAGCATCATTCCGAGAGCCCTGAGGCGCTTTTCGCTCATATACCGGGACTGAAGGTGGTGATCCCCTCCACCCCCCACGATGCCAAGGGGATGATGATCAGTGCCCTGGAGAGCGACGATCCCATCATCTTCATGGAGCCAAAGCGGATCTACCGGGCCATCAAGCAGGAGGCACCGGACGAAAAATACAGTTTGCCGCTGGGCAAGGCCAAAGTGATCCAGGATGGTTCCGATGTGACGGTCGTGGCCTTCGGTGCGATGATCCGGGAATGTCAAAAAGCCATCGCCATGGCTGAAGAGGCCGGCATATCGGTGGAGCTGATCGACCTGCGCTCGATCTACCCAATTGATCGGGAGACCATCCGCACCTCGGTGCGGAAAACGGGAAGGATGATCGTGGTGGCGGAAGCACATGAATCGTTCAGCGTGGGATCGGAGCTGATAGCCATCACCAACGAGGAAGCGTTCCTCTACCTGGAGGCTCCCCCGCGCAGGGTGATGGGATACGATACCGTTGTGCCGTTGGCGCAGGGTGAGAAATACTATATCATATCACCGGACCGGATTTTTTACGAGATAGAGAAAACTGTTAAATTTTAATCTTCATGAACTTTACATTTCATTTTCCCGATTTAGGGGAGGGACTCGAAGAAGGAACCATCCTGGAATGGTATGTCGCAGAAGGACAACAGGTGAAAGAGGGAGACCCGCTTGTGCAGATGGAAACCGATAAGGTGGTGGCCGATATCCCTTCGCCCAGAAAGGGGGTGATTGCCCTGTTGCACGGCAGCGTGGGAGATGTGATTAAAGTGGGCGCACCCTTGGTGGAGATTAAGACAGATGAGGTCGACGGGCTACAGGAAAGCGGTCAGGCGGAGACCATAAAAGAAAAGGTGACCACCGAACCTGTCTCCGAAACGGAGGAAGATGCCGGCGCCGTGGTAGGCACCATGGAGGTGGCGGGAAAGGATTCCATATTGCCGGAAAGCAGAGAAGGTACACCCGAAAAACCCTCATCCGAAGCGCCGCACCGCAAAGCCCTGGCCACGCCGGTTGCCCGGGCCATGGCCAGAGAGATGGGCATTGACATTAACAAAGTGCCGGGCAGCGGTCCCTCCGGGAGGGTGAAACG
The DNA here is from genome assembly GCA_018433945.1 of Proteiniphilum sp. Taxonomy (GTDB): domain Bacteria; phylum Bacteroidota; class Bacteroidia; order Bacteroidales; family Dysgonomonadaceae; genus Proteiniphilum. The sequence goes on from JAHDQF010000037.1 coordinate 79,770, forward strand.
GGAGGATATCCTCCAATATGGCGGCGACATGGCTGCACAACCGGTGAAGGATGCTGCCATGGAAAGTTCCGATAACGATGCGACTTACCAGCCGCTTACCCAAATCAGGAAGACCATTGCCAGAAACATGCTGCATGCCAAACATAACGCCGCACATATGTCGGTCTTCGAGGAGGTGGAGATATCGGCATTGATGGGTGTGAGGGCTAAATACAAACCGAAGTTTGCCGAAAAAGGGGTGAAGCTGACCTATCTGCCGTTTATCGTGAAAGCGGTGGCGATGGCATTAAAGAAGCACCCCCAGCTGAACTCACAGATTGACCTGGAGAATAACCGGATGATCATCCGTAACCGCTGCCACATTGGCATCGCAGTGGATGCACCCGACGGACTGGTGGTGCCCGTGATCCGCGATGCCGACAAGCAATCGATCTTCCATATTGCCCAACAGATTGGTGAACTGGCTGATAAGGCGAGACAACGGAAACTGACGCTCGATGAGATGAAAGAGGGCTCATTTTCCATTACCAGCTTCGGTTCTATCGGCGGTATTTATGCCACGCCGGTACTCAATTACCCGCAGGCCGGTATCCTGGGTATCGGAAGAATTTTGCAGACTCCCATCGTGAGAGACAATGAAATTGTGATCGGACATATCATGCCGCTTTCGCTCAGTGTGGATCACCGCATCGTGGACGGCGGCGAAACAACCCGTTTCATTTATGATGTGATGGAATACCTCTCCGATCCTCTTTTATTTTTAATGGAGGAATAAGGATTCCCATGTACCCTGGTCAAGTTATTTTAATTTCAACGTCATTGAGTTGAGGGCAACCACGATGGTACTGATAGACATGAGCACAGCTCCTACGGCCGGACTGAGTATAATTCCTATCGGTGCCAGTACGCCCGCGGCAAGCGGGATGGCAATGATGTTATATCCTGCTCCCCACCAGAGATTCTGCACCATCTTCCGGGTAGTATTTTTAGCCAGTGAGAAGAAATGAAGAATATCGGAAGGGTTGCTTTTTACCAGCACAACATCGGCCGAATCAATCGCAACATCCGTACCTGCCCCGATAGCTACGCCGATATCTGCTCTCGCCAGCGCCGGAGCATCATTCACGCCGTCGCCCACCATCATCACCGGTTTACCATTGTTTTGATAGGATTGAATGATTTTTTCTTTATCCTGAGGCAAAAGTCCGGCGTGAATTTCTGAAATACCAACCTGTGAGCCCACACTTCTTGCATATCCTTCGTTATCACCTGTAAGCATCACGGGCGTAATGTGTATATGCTTCAAACCGTCCACGGTCTCTCTGGCTTCGGGCTTTATTTCGTCGCCTTGTGCCACCAGGCCGGCAACTTCATTCTCTACAATCAGATAACTTACCGAGTTCCCCTTGTCCGCCAGTTCTTTAAGTCGTTCTTTGTTGTAAGACAGGTGATTATTATCGAGATAATCAGCTTTCACAATCAGCGCATTTTTCCCTTGCACCGTGCCGCTTAGACCGGTACCACTGATGACTGTCACATTTTCCGGTGCAGGGTAACCGATGTTTTGTTTCTCTGCTTCCGCTAAAATGCCCACTGCGAGAGGATGATCAGAGTGGCTTTCCAGTGAGGCCATTATGCGTAACACCTCTTCATTACGCCATTTTTCAGATAGTGATTCAACAACTGAAACATGGAAATCTCCCTCGGTGAGTGTGCCGGTTTTGTCCATTGTGACGACCGCGATGCTTTTTGATTTCTCCAGTGCGACCCTATTCCGAATAAGAAGGCCATTGCTCGCACCCAGTGATGTGGAGCGGGCTACAACCAGCGGAATGGCCAATCCCAGTGCATGCGGGCAAGCGATAACCCCCCAATCACTTTGTCGCCTACGTTTTTCTTTACAGACTTGGCTTCTCCGGTCACCATCGATTCATTGACGGAGGTTGTCCCTTCCACTATTTTACCGTCAGTGGGAATTTTTTCTCCGGCATTGACGATTACCTGCTGTCCTATCTGAATCTGTTTGAGATCCACATCTGTGATATTTCCGTTCTCATCCACAAGATGGGCACTGCCCGGAAGCAGTTCGGCCATCTTCTGCAACGCGTTGCCGGCATTCCCTACTGCGCTCATCTCAATCCAGTGTCCAAGCAACATGATGACGATCAGCGTAGCCAGTTCCCAGAAGAAGTCCATCAAATTCCCGGCATTCGGAATAAAATGATTCGATATAAAGGCATAGAGACTGTACAGGTAGGCTACCGTGATACCCATTGATATCAGCGTCATCATGGCAGGATTCCGTTCTTTCAGTTCCATTTTGGCTCCCTGTAAGAACGGCTTACCGCCATAAAAGAACAGGATGGTTGCCAAAATCAGTACGACCCATATGTCCGCCGCCATGATCATGTCCTTCATGGCCCTCATGTCCCTTATGTTCAAAAGTATTTCCACCCATAACAATAGTGTTCCTTAATCCCTGTACTTGCAGCAGGAGGGCAGCGCGTCATACGTTGCCTGATCTGCCTTATACTTGTCGGTATCATGCCCTACTGCGGCGATTGCCTGTGCAATGGCATCGGCCGACGTTTTATCCGGGTCGTAATTCAAGTGTAGCACCTGCTTTTCAATCTCCCAGCTTGCAAAAGAAACACCTTCTACTCCATTTGCTGCTTTTTCAATGCGATCCTTACACATTTCACATTTACCCTTCACGTTCAGCATGGCATGCTCTTCGTGGGCTTCCCCCGAAGTCATATAATCCATTTCATTGTGTTGATCACCTGCTTCCATGTGTCCCATTTCATCGTGCTGTGTACCCGATTGCATCTGTTCCATTTCATTATTTGATGCGGCATTGTTCTTGTTGGATGATCCTGAATTACAGGAAATGAACAAAAGTGCACTCAGTGCCAATGTTGCTAAAATTGTTGTTTTCATTTTCTTTGGTTTTTGTTTTTTTGTAAATTTGATAATAACTCTCTGTGTTTACAGCAGGAAGGCAGCGCGTCATACGTGGCCTTCCGCCCAAAGTGGCAGGCTACATGTCGTGTCCCTCGTGACCTGTTACAGCCCGGCCTGCCTCATCGTTCATCATACTGCGTTTTCCGGCCAGCTGGGCACTCGCATCGATGGTGAAGGCACCGTTGGTCACGATCTCATCCCCGTCGTTGATGCCGGACAGTACCACGAAGGCGTCGCCCAGTGATGGTCCCAGCTCGATCTCCCGAAGCAGGAAGGCCGGCGTTTCGGTGTCGGGCTGCTTCACATAGACGATGGAGCGCTTGCCGGTCCATAGCACTGCAGACTTCGGTATAACAACTTCATTGTTGTATTGTTTGAGTGATGCTTGAATATGGGCGTTGGCATACATCTCCGGTTTCAGCTCCATCCGGGGGTTGGCTGTCTCCACCCGCACCTTTGCGGTACGCGTGGCAGGATCGAGGATGGGGTTGATAAAGGAGATCCTTCCGGAGAATGTTTTGCCGGGGAGTGACTCGAGGGTGTATGCCACCCGGTCGCCCACTTTCAGAAAAGGAAGATCGGATTCGTACGCATCGAATAGTGCCCAGACCTGCGAAAAATTGGCCACATCGAACAGCACGGTGCCGGTATTCACATAATCGCCCTGGTTTACATTTTTTGCAATCACGATGCCGCTGGTGGTCGCAACAACATCGATCAGCGGTGAGACCTTACCCGACTGTTCGATGCGTGCAATCTGCTCATCCGTCAGCTTCCACAAACGCAGTTTCTCTCTTACCGCTTGTAGCAAAGCAGGCTGCAGATCCTGCATCTTCACCGCCTCAATCAGCTCCTGCTGGGCATTTAACAACTCAGGGGAGTAGATGGTTGCGAGGGGTTGTCCACGGCGCACATTCTCACCGGTGAAAGTGACAAACAGCTTTTCGATGCGACCGCTCACGTGGGATGTCTGGGATTGCGACAGCCGTTCATCCACCTGGATGGTGCCATAAAGGCGGACCTCCTTCACCGGATCCTGTCTGCTCACGACTGTTGTCTGTACGCTGGCCAATGCAGCCGCTTCGGCACTCAGCTGAATGGCATTGGGATCAATGGAGGCATCACCGGATCCGGTGGTCTGCAGCGGGATCAGATCCATCCCGCAAATAGGGCATTTACCGGGTTCTTCCATCCTGATCTGCGGGTGCATGGAGCAGGTCCAAATGGCCGGTTCAGCTCCGTGATCATGTGCATCCTCCACCGAGGCTGTTTGCTGTGACGCTTGTTTCCGGTCCCCGCCGGAGAAGAGAAGCCAGCCGAGAAAAAAGCCGGCCAGCAGGATCAACCCATATCTGACATAAGGGTGATTGGTCATTTCTTTTATTTTATTTTTATTCATCATAATAGCGATGTTTTAATTGTTTGATGAGTTGAAGGAACGCAATTTCCGGATGGAGGCCACCCTGGTGTTGTATTCGGCAATGGCTTCGGCTTTCCGCAATTGGTAATCGAGCAGCTGCCGCTGTACCTGGATCACGTTGGTGAGATCACTCTTTGCCGATACAAACTCCTGTACCACCAGATTGTAGGTGGTTCGTGCCAGTTGTTCCTGTTTCCGGTAAAGTACGATCTTACGCTCGGCATCGTCGAGCTGGTGTTTCAGCTTGAACAGGTCGGATTGAAGCGTGTTCAGCGTGTTGTGGTACTTTTCCCGGGCCGATTGCCACAGAAACCGGCTCTCCCGCTGCTGCGCCTTGTATTTATTCCGGTAAATGGGGAGGGTGATGGAGACCATGGGCATGACCATATCCATGCCGCTCATGCTGTTGTTCATCCCCTGATCTGCCGGCGTTGCCGCACTTTCGCCGATCAACATATACTGCAGTCCCAGACCCAGCATGGGATAACTCATTTTTTTTTCCATTTCTTCTTTTGCCAGGTAAGCCTGCGCTTCTTCTTCCAGCATACCCAGCATGGGGTTATGGTTTTCAATCTCACTGATAGAAACCCCTTCATCGAAGAGAAAAGGTACTTTTACAATGGAGTCGGGCAGGATGACTTCCACGCCGACAGGCCGGTTCAACAGTGCATTGAACTTCGCTTTCTCGGCTGCAATCTCCGAGAGGATGCTCTCGATGTTGTTTTCGATTTCGGCCATCTCGAGTTGTACGCGCAGCACATCTGACATGCCCGGAGCAGTGCGGCCCATGGCGGACGTCATGCCTCCTGAGGGGGATGAGACCTTGCGAAGAGCCAGTTCCTCAAGCTGTTTCAACAACTGCAGATTCTCCCGGTTGTTACGGAGCTGCTCTACCAGCGTAGAAAGGATGTACCATTGGGTGTATACCTCCAGGTACAGGTTGTCCCGTGTCTCCGTGAATTTTTCATAGGCCATCCGGGCCATATGGGTGGCTTCGGTTTGTGCCGCCTTTTTGGTGCCAAACCAGGGAAACATCTGCATCAGGGTGAAATCGGCTATCTGGCGCCCGCCTACAAGATCCATCGGTTTCAGGAAAAAGCCGATATCCAGCTTGGGATCAGGCCAGGCGCCTGCCTGTGGCACTTTTTCCAGTGATGCCTTATAGGCCAGGAAATCGGCATTCAGCCCCGGGTTGTTCATTGCCGCTATTTCCAGGTAACGGTCGAGTGAATCGGGCGTTTGCGCCACAGCAGCGTGGGTGCCCATGAGTCCCAGTACCACCAGGAGGGCGCCGAAGAGGTTATATGGTTTCATAATCTGTCGTTTTAGCTTGTTGTTTCTCTTTTTTCCGGATAGGGCCTTCCCGCCACCAGCATTGCAGGATGGGTACGATAAACATGGTCATCGACTGGATCAGCATCCCGCCAAAGATGGGGATCGACATGGGGATCATGATCTCGGATCCCTTGCCCGTGGAGGTCAGTACCGGCAGGAGGGCGATCAGCGTGGTGGCGGTGGTCATCACTGCCGGGCGCACCCTTTTCAGTCCGGCATGGACTACCGCTTCCCTGATCTCCTCTCTTGTCTGCGGGTCTCTTTCCAGGAAGGCGTCGTGGATATAGGTTCCCATCAGTACCCCATCGTCCGTGGCAATGCCAAAGAGGGCGATAAACCCTACCCACACGGCAATGCTGAGGTTGATGGGATGCATGCTGAACATCTCACGGATATTGATGCCTGCAACCGAAAAATTCATGAACCACGGTTCACCGTACAGCCATAGAAGGACGAATCCTCCGGCCAGCGCGACGAACACACCTGAAAAGTGAATCAGCGAGGCGGTCACTGTTTTGAACTGGAAATAGAGGATGAGCAGGATGATGAGCAGGCTGATCGGGATGATGACAAGCAGCCGCTGTGATGCACGGGCCTGCTGTTCATAGTTACCGGCAAAGGTATAGGAGACCCCATGGGGCAGGCTGATCTCCCCGCTGCGCAGTTTCTCCTGCAACAGTGCGTCGGCCTCTTTGACCACATCTACCTCGGCCCTGCCTGCCACCTTGTCGAAAATCACATACCCCACCAGGAAAGTGTTTTCACTTCGGATCATCTGTGCACCCCGGCTATACTCGATCTCCGCCACTTCTTCCAGCGGAATCTGTGCCCCGGTGGCTGTGGGTACGATCAGTCGCGACAGCTCCTCGGGGTTCTCTCTCAGTTCACGCGGATACCTTAAGCGTACGGGAAAACGTTCGCGTCCTTCTACCGTGGTTGTTAGCGGCATGCCTCCCACGGCCGCACCAATCACATCCTGCAGGTCGGCCACCGTGATGCCGTATCGGGCCATCTGCTGCCGGTTCAGTTTGATTTCGATGTAAGGCGCTCCCACGGCGCGGTCATAGAATACCGTGGAGGGCAGGACGGAAGGCACCTCTTTCAAAGCGGCTTCCAGCACTTTGCCTCCCTGTTCAATGGACTCCAGGTCGGGCCCCGATACCTTCACTCCCATCGGTGCACGCATGCCGGTAGACAGCATCACGGTACGTGCTTCAATGGGTTGCAGTTTCGGGGCTGATGTCAACCCGGGTATATGGGCCACGTTGATGATCTCCTGCCAGATGTCGTCTTCATTGCGGATTTCCGGGCGCCACTGCCTGAAGTAATCACCCCGTCTGTCGGGAATCAGACTGTCCACAGGCACCAGTCTGAATCCATCTTCCGGATTATACGTTGTCTGATCAATCAGGACAAATGCTCCTTTCCGGTTGACCTTGAAGCGTTGACGGTTGCCGTCTTCATCCAGGATATATTCGGGGCGGTAGTTGATGGTGTTCTCGAACATCTGTACCGGTGCCGGGTCGAGTGCCGAGTTGACCCGTCCCCATTTGCCGACGGTCATCTCCACTTCCGGAATATTACTGATTCGTTTATCCAGTATTTCAATATATCGCTGATTCTGTTCAATCCCCGTATGGGGCATGCTCGTCGGCATCAGCAGGAAGGATCCTTCGTTGAGGCTGGGCATAAACTCCTGTCCGATACCGGGAAAACGGTTGCTCGCTGTCTGCCAGAAACCTGTCTGGCGGAATGAGTTCCATCCCGCGGTCTCAAAACCTTTTGCCACCATACCGAATGTTTTGTCGAAGCCCATCCAGATTACGACGCCAAACAGGATGGTTATGATGGGCAGGATCATGAACTTCCACCGGTTGGCCAGGCTCCATCGCAGGATCTTTTCGTAATAGATCACCAGCATCCACAGGAGCGTGAGGATCAGGGCGATGACCAGTACCACGAACAGCAGGTTGCGGGATATGCCTGTCTGGGTGCCCATGGGCAGCCACTCCATCGTGAGCAGGTAAACTACCGCCAGCAGGGCAATGCCGATGTTGAGGAAAGTGGGTATCCGCTGGTTCTTCCACCGATGGGCGAACAGGTTGCTCAGTGCGAAGAAGGTTAAGGCCAGGTAGAGGCCGAAACCGGTGAAGATCACCAGCGCAATGCCGGCAGCTGCCAACAACATATTGCCCAACCGGCGGACCTGCTTCGAGGTGATTCTGATTGAGAAGATATAATAGACCAGGGTGGGCAGCACGGCGATACCGAGCAGGTATGCCGAGATGAGTGCGAAGGTCTTGGTATAAGCCAGCGGTGTGAAGAGCTTGCCCTCCTGTGCCTCCAGAAAAAAGATCGGGAGGAAACTGACAACCGTGGTGAGCTGCGCGGTGAGCACAGCACCGGATACTTCGGTGACACTCCTGTAGATCAGGTCGGCGAAGGCTTTGCCTTTTCGGATCCCCTTGTTCTCCTCCATCTCCATGTGCCGGATGATGTTCTCGACGAAGACCACGCCGATGTCGATCATGATGCCGATGGCGATGGCGATACCCGATAGTGCGACTATATTGGCATCAATGCCCGCATAGCGCATGATGATGAAAGTGGCCAGCACCCCCACGGGCAATATGCTGGAGATGACGATCGATGCCCTGAGGTTCAGGATGATGACGATGACCACGATAATGGCAATGAGCGTTTCATGGGTCAGCGCTGTCTCCAGCGTGCCGATGGTTTCGTGAATCACGCCCGATCTGTCGTAAAAGGGAACGACAGTCACCTTCGAAACGGTACCATCAGCCAGGGTCTTTTGGGGTAATCCTGCTTCCATCTCGGAGATTTTCTCCTTCACGTTGTTGATCACCTCCAGCGGGTTGGATCCGTAGCGTGCCACTACCACGCCACCCACGGCTTCCACCCCTTCCTTGTCGAGGCCGCCGCGCCGCGTAGCCGGGCCGAGGTTGACAAAGGCCACATCTTTGATCTTTACCGGTACTCCATTGCGGACCGTAATGACCGCCTCTTCGAGGTCGGACACATTTTTGATGTATCCCAGCCCCCGGACGAGATATTCCACCTTGTTGATCTCCACCGTCTCCGCACCGATATCGAGATTGCTCTTCTGGATGGCCTGCATCACATCCATGATGGAGAGGTTGTAGGCGCGCATGGCGTTTGGGTTGATCTCCACCTGGTATTCTTTGACAAAGCCACCTACAGAAGCCACCTCTGCCACACCCTCTGCCGATGAAAGCGTATATTTGGCGTAGAAATCCTGCAGGGTTCTCAACTCGTCGGGACCCCAACCCCCTGTGGGTTCACCGGTCTCCGGATTCCGCCCCTCCAGGGTATACCAGAATATCTGCCCCAACGCTGTGGCATCGGGACCCAGGCCGGGTTGCACTCCTTCGGGCAAGGTGCCGGGCGGGAGGGAATTCAATTTTTCCAGGATGCGCGAGCGACTCCAGTAGAATTCAATGTCTTCATCAAAGATGATGTAGATAAACGACATTCCGAACATGGAAGTGCTGCGGATGGTCTTTACGCCGGGAATGCCGAGCAGTGAGGTGGTCAACGGATAGGTGATCTGATCCTGGATATCTTTTGGTGAGCGCCCCATCCATTCTGTGGCGACAATCTGCTGATTGTCGCCCAGGTCGGGGATCGCATCCACCGGAACAGGGTCGCGTGGGAGCGGGCTGTACCAATTAAAGGGAGCGGTAGAGATGCCCCATACGATGATCACAAGCAGCAGCAACATCGTGATCAGCCTGTTGTGCAACAGGTAATGAATAACTTTTTGAAGCATGTAGGAATGATTTGATTTTTATATTACAGATAAAATGGTAGCATAACCTTCAAAATTAGCCAATGGCATCTTAAACCGGCAAAATTTTCTGAGAAGAAAAGTGAGGTTATGATGTTTCTGAAATTGTAAAATCAAATACGGTAAATGCAGATAAAGGTGAGCAGGTCTGTAGTGAGCCTGCTCAATCCGGCAGGCGGAAAGAGTTGTGTGAGGGTGAGCGTGTTATCGGGAGTGATACTTTGCAGTAATGAGATGATCACCCCCCAGGCGTCGGTTAGTTGCGTCAGGTTCTGGGTTGTCTGTTGTTCAGCATCACGGGTGAACTCGTCTGTGGAGATCTCAATGGCCTGGAATCCACAGCAATCCTCGTAAAAGAAATCGATTTCGGAGGATGCATTTTTGGCTGAGTGTCTCTGTCCGGCGGAAATATCAGGTGCAGCCTGCATCGGCATTTCACAGCAAGAAGCGCTCTCAGCTTCATCTAATAACGTCACTGAAAAAAGGGTACCGGCGCAGAGATGCAGCGACAGTACAGGCTGGATGCCGGTCAGCAGCATGATTGCGATAAGCAGTATGGCAACTCCTTTTTTCATCCGATTTGTTCCAATTTTTCCCTTTGGGAATGCAAATATAATAAAC
>JAHDQF010000050.1 GCA_018433945.1 Proteiniphilum sp.
CGAAACACCTAATATCGATCGGATAGCCAACGAAGGAATAATTTTTACCGATGGATATGCCAATTGCCAGGTGAGTAGTCCGTCGCGGGCAAGTATTATGACCGGGAAATTTACGGCACGGCACGGTATTACCGACTGGATTGGTGCCCGTACCGGTGAAGAATGGCGAAAAGCAGGAAGGTATAGCAAACTGCTTCCTCCGGAATATGTGCACAACCTTCCGCATGAATACACAACGTTGCCGGAAGCCTTGAAAGAAGCGGGCTACAAAACCTTTTTCGCCGGGAAATGGCATCTTGGAAAAAAGGGATCATGGCCCGAAGACCACGGTTTCGACATCAACAAGGGTGGCTGGGAAGCAGGTAGTCCCATCTGCGGTTATTTTGCGCCCTGGGAAAATCCAAACCTGGAAAGCGGGCCCGACGGGGAAGAGCTTTCCATGCGACTGGCAAGTGAAACTGTTACATTTATGAAGGAAAACAAAGATACCTCATTCTTTGCCTATCTCTCATTCTACGCCGTTCACGGCCCCATTCAGACCACACAGGAAAAATGGGCCAAATACCGTCAGAAAGCCGAAGAAAATGGTATTGCCGAAAAAGGATTTGAAATGGGTCGTTTTTTGCCCATCCGGCAGGTGCAGGACAATCCGGTTTATGCCGGACTGGTGGAAACCATGGACGATGCGGTGGGGGTGGTATTGAATGCCCTCGATGAACTGGGACTGTCAGAAAACACGATTGTCATTTTTACTTCCGACAATGGTGGCGTTGCAGCCGGAGATGCCTTTGCCACGTCGAACAAACCTTTGCGGGCAGGAAAAGGCTACCAGTTTGAAGGCGGTATCCGTGAGCCTTATTTTATCAAAGTTCCCTGGTTGGATATTGCCGGAAAAAAGTCGGAAGTGCCTGTTACGGGAGCCGATTTCTATCCTACCCTGCTGGAACTGGTGGGTACCGAATCCCGGCCCGAAGAACATAATGACGGTATGAGCCTGGTACCGGTTTTACAAGGGAAAACACTCCCCGAACGTCCACTCATCTGGCATTATCCGCACTACGGCAATCAGGGCGGTGAACCGTCGTCCATTATCCGGCTGGGCGACTGGAAACTGATACATTATTACGGAGACGGGAGAGAAGAGTTGTATAACCTGAGAACCGACCTTGAGGAAACCACCGATGTGTCGGCAGAAAACCCGGAACTGACCAAACAACTC
>JAHDQF010000076.1 GCA_018433945.1 Proteiniphilum sp.
CAATATCAAAAAACACAGTCATAAAATCATTTATCTTATTGCATCTTTTCAATTTATCCTGTAAGTTTGCAGACAATCTTAAAAAACCGAATTTAACCTCATTATGAGTGAAGGCAATTTAATCTCTTTTTTGGCGATCGATCTGGGAGCTAGCAGCGGGAGGGCTATGCTGGGAACCGTTCAAAATGACCGCCTTGCATTGAAGGAAATTCATCGTTTTTCCAATCCCCTGGTGGAAGTAAACGGTCGTCTGTACTGGGATCTGTTTTATTTGTACGAGCAAATTGTGCATTCGTTACGCGAGATCAGGCTCCGGAATTGCCCCATCCTCTCTGTGGGCATCGACACCTGGGGAGTGGATTTTGTCTGTTTTGGGGCCGACGGCGAACCGCTGCGAATGCCATACAGCTATCGTGACTTACATACACAGGGTGCACCGGAACGCTTTTTCGCCAAAATGCCAAAAGAAGAGGTATATGAGAAAACAGGCATTCAGATCATGAACTTCAATTCGTTGTTCCAACTGAATACGATGCTGGAGGAAAACTCCTCCATCTATCCCCTCATCGATAAAATCCTGTTTATGCCCGATGCCCTTTCGTATCTGCTGACGGGACAGATGGTCACGGAATATACCATCGCATCCACCTCCCAGATGATCAACCCCTATACAAAAGAGTTTGAGCCTGTCTTGCTCAATGCTATCCGGCTGTCGAAAGAGCAGTTTGCCCCCAGGGTGTTCTCCGGGACAACGATCGGGAAGATATCTTCCTCCGTACAACACCTGACCGATCTGGAGGAGGTTTCAGTGATCGCGGTGGCCGGGCACGATACCGCTTCTGCCGTGCTGGCAGTGCCGGCAGAAACTGCCCATTTTGCCTATTTAAGTTCCGGCACCTGGTCGTTGATGGGGATTGAGTCCGATGAACCGGTCATCAATGAGGATACCTATGCGCTCAACTTCACCAACGAGGGGGGAGCTGACGGTTCCATCCGTCTCCTGAAGAATATCTGCGGCATGTGGCTCATTGAACAATGCAAGAAAGAATGGGAGAAGAACAGTCCGGTAACCTACGAGGAGATTGTGACAGCCGCTCAACGTGCCGCATCTTTTCAATGTTTCATCAATCCGGACGCCTCCTGCTTTGCCAATCCTTCTTCCATGATTGCATCCATTCAGCATTATTGCCGGCAGACAAACCAGTTTGTGCCGAAGACCATGGGTGAGATAGCGCGCTGTATTTACGAAAGTCTGGCCTTCCGGTATAAGCAGGTATTACAGGATTTGCAGAAACTGGCCAGTTTTCCCATCGAAAAGCTGCACATTATTGGCGGAGGATCCAGAAACAACATGCTCAACACCTTTACGGCAAATGCCATCGGCCTGCCTGTTGTGGCAGGTCCGTCGGAGGCTACCGCCATGGGAAACCTGCTGATGCAGGCCAAGGCAGCCGGGCTGGTAAAGAACAAAGAGGAAATACGCCGTATTGTCCGTAATTCCACAGAATTGGAACTATTCGAGCCTTCCGATACAGCATTATGGAATGATCATTACCAACGATATCTTGAAGTGTACAAAGAAATATAATTAGAATGGGAATTCATTGTGAAACCAAGGGATAACACGCTGATGATGAAACGAGGCAATTTCAATCGTTAAAGATATGAATCTATCAATCAACAAAATAAACGTATGAAGGAAGAACAGATTAAAACAGCATTTGAGGAAGCTAAAGAGCAGTATGCCTCATTGGGAGTAGATGCAGCACAGGCAATTGAGCAATTGAACAAATTGTCTATTTCGATCCATTGCTGGCAGGCTGATGACGTGTCGGGATTTGAAAATCCGGAGGGTGAGCTTACCGGGGGCATTCAGGCCACCGGCAATTATCCCGGCAAAGCCAGGAACATGGAGGAGTTGCGGAGTGATTTCGAGAAAGTGCTCTCGCTGGTACCCGGCATCCACAGAATCAGCTTGCATGCCATCTATGGCGATTTCGGCGGTAAATTTGTGGATCGCGATCAGATTGAGCCGAAGCATTTTCAGAGCTGGATCGATTGGGCGAAGAAAGTAGGCGTGAAACTCGACTTCAACTCCACCTTCTTCTCGCACGATAAGGCCAACAGCGGCTATACGCTTTCCGATTTCGATCCGGAGATCCGGAGATTCTGGAAAGAACACCTTCGCCGATGCCGGAGAATTGCGGCAGAAATTGGTCGTCAACAGGGCGATCCCTGCATTCACAACATCTGGATACCCGATGGGGAAAAAGACAAAACGGTATCCCGTTATGCACACAGAAAGCTGCTGCAGGAATCATTGGATGAAGTACTGTCGGAAAAGATCAGCACCGAATATCTGAAGGACTGCGTGGAATGCAAACTTTTCGGCATCGGCAGTGAAAGCTACGTGACAGGCTCACACGAGTTTTATATGGGATATGCCGTAAAAAACAACATGATGCTGACGTTGGACGCCGGCCACTTCCACCCGACCGAAGTGATATCGGACAAGCTCTCCTCGCTGTTGTTTTTTGTGCCGGAGATCAACCTGCATGTGAGTCGCCCGGAACGCTGGGACAGCGACCACGTGGTGATCCTTACCGACGAACTGCTCGCTATCGCTCAGGAGATTGTCCGCTCAGGAGAAATGGAGCGGGTACACGTGGGGCTGGATTATTTCGATGCCTCCATCAACCGCCTCGGCGCGTACGTGGTGGGCATCCGTTCCGCACAGAAAGCCCTGTTGCAGGCATTGCTGGAGCCGACCGGCAAGCTGAGGGATTTTGAGAAACAGAACCAGAACTTCGAGCGGATGGCTTACCTGGAAGAGCTGAAAGCGATGCCATGGAATGCGCTGTACAGTTATTACTGCCAACAGCAGGGTGTTCCCGTGGGGGATGCCTATATCAAAGAGATTGAGGAGTATGAAGAGCAGGTAACCTCCAAAAGAGTGTAAACAATGAATACCATTTTCGGTTTATTGATTATTGCTGTGGGAAGTATGGGCCAATCGAGCTCATACGTCCCCATCAATAAGATCAAGGAGTGGTCGTGGGAAAATTTCTGGCTCACTCAGGGAATTTTCGCATGGCTTATCTTCCCGTTGCTGGGGGCACTCATCTCCAATACTCCGGCAGAACTGATTGAAATCTACACCCTTCATCCTTCAGCGGCTTGGCAGACCATTGGTTACGGCGTACTGTGGGGCGTGGGGGGACTCACTTTCGGACTCAGCATGCGCTTTCTGGGAATTGCCCTGGGACAGTCGGTGGCATTGGGTACCTGTGCCGCATTCGGAACCCTTATACCGGCCATGCTGACCGGTACCGACCTGTTCTCACCCAAGGGTCTGACCTTGCTGTTGGCCGTAGCTGTCGCCCTGGCTGGAATCGCCATTGTCGGGTATGCCGGAAGCCTCCGTTCCAAAAATATGACGGAGGAAGAGCGACGGAAAGCCATCAAAGATTTTGCACTGAAAAAAGGGCTGCTCATTGCCTTGCTGTCCGGCGTAATGAGCGCCTGCTTCAGCTTGGGACTGACTGCGGGAATACCGGTGAAGGAAGCTGCCATTGCGACCGGAGCCATGGAGCTGTTCGCACAGAATCCGGTCACCCTGTTGGTCACCGTAGGCGGATTTATCACCAACCTGGTCTATTGCCTTTACATGAACCGGAAAAACAAAACCGGCGGCGAAATTCGCCGTTCCTCCAAAGCTGTACTGACAAACAACCTTTTATTCTGTGCGCTGGCAGGGCTGCTTTGGTATTCACAGTTCTTCGGCTTGGGAATGGGACAGAGCTTCTTTGAGCCTGACAGTGTCATGATGGCCTTCTCGTGGAGCATCCTCATGTCGCTCAACGTGATTTTCAGCAATGTGTGGGGCATCATCCTGAAGGAGTGGAAGGGTGCAGGAACAAAGGCAGTTACTTTTCTGGCCCTGGGCATGGCGGTCTTGATTATATCATTGATTATTCCCAATCTGTTTTAAACTGTAATTCAGGTAAAACCAGTACGAAGAAATTGTATTTTCAGATATGATAAACATGTACGAAAAACTTATTTTCAGATGTGGTAGCAAAAGACTGCTGGCTTTAGTCGCGGATACTTTACCCGATTTTAGCAAGGTATAATCAACCTTCTTCAGGGGGGGGGAGGATGTTTCCGAATTTACAGCTTTCTTCAGGCCAAAGTATAACAAACCCGATTCCTTTCTCATAATCAAATTTTATTGATTAATAATTTCGAAGTATCAGACTTCGTCAGTTTGACTAAATGGCAAAGTGCTGATTATCAAACGATATGTAATTGGACATTCCATTTTAACCCTTTTAGAATTGAGTAAAATTTTTAATAAAATATTTTTTATTATACCTAAAATCCGCAATGTATAAATTTGGTGGTCTCGGTAAAAAATATATCAGCCCAATGGGGGCTGAATTCGCTTTATTTTTCTCTCCGAAACGAATTTTTCTGCGGGAAAACAGTTTTTTTCAGGAAAAGGCGGGTGTG
>JAHDQF010000034.1 GCA_018433945.1 Proteiniphilum sp.
AGGTTCTCCAGCAGCAGTGCCTCACCGGGGCTTAACGCGGCGGCCCTGGCTTCTGTCTCCGCACCGATGCAATCGTTGGCAAACTGAACATCTACACCCAACAGCTCCGATACACGGGGCAGGATGTGACGGAGGGAGAGCTTATCGGTCGCCCCTTTCGGCCGGCCCAGGTGTGATCCGATGATCACGCTGCCACCATCCTTGAGGATCTTCTTCAGTGTGGGAACGGCTGCCCGGATGCGGGTGTCGTCTGTGATGTGGAAGTGCTCGTCGAGTGGCACGTTGAAATCCACGCGAACGAATGCCTTTTTACCGGCAAAATTGAATGAGTCCATTGTTTGCATAGTTCTCTGTTTATTTTGTTGATGTGAGAATTCTCTGACTGAGTGATCACACTGACTGCAAAGATAGCTATTTTTTACAGAAAAATTTCCACAATAGCATCAAATTGTTCAGCCCTCCATCACCACCACCTCGTAGCTTACCGGTACCGCCTTTTTGTACATCGCCAGCACCCCGCAGTAGTTTTCGAACGATAGTTTGCAGGCTCTCTCCAGCTTTGCCTGCGGCAGATTTTCACCTCTGAACTGATAGATCACTTTCAGGGAGGTGTATTGCTTGGGATGCTCATCGCTCATCTCCGCGTCGATGCGGATATCAAACTGCTTCAAGTGGATACGCATCTTACGTGCCATTTCCACGATGTCGAGCCCGGAGCACCCTGCGGCCGAGATCAGCAGCAGTTTCTTCGGCCGCGGACCGGCATCATCACCGCCCTGCTCTTTTCCCAGATCGATGGTGATGGTATGCCCGTCAATCTCTGTATCAAAAATATTGTTCGCTCTCCAAATTGTCTGAATGGAATGTGTAGCCATAAATTCTGTTTTTATCTGTTCAATTATTGCCATCTCCTTAAACAAACTGTCGCTGCTTTGGTTCGATTACGATGAATCGGATTGTTACTGTTGTCCCTTAAACTCTTCAGGAGTGTTGAAAAAGTGTGTCAAAAAGAAATTCAATTCAGCGCAAATTGTTACATTTGCACCAAACTTCCCTGACATGATCTATACAAACGCGAACGTATTGCTGATATATACCGGAGGCACCATCGGCATGGTGGAGAATCCGGAGAGCGGTGCGCTGGAGCCATTCAATTTCAGTCACCTCCGTTCCAATATGCCGGAGATCAAGCGGCTCAATTTCAATGTGGAGACCTATCTTTTCGATCCACCCATTGATTCGTCGGATGTGTCAATCGCCATCTGGAAGCAGATCGTGAACGTGATTGAGACGAACTATGAGCGGTACGACGGCTTCGTGATCCTCCATGGTACCGACACCATGGCTTATACGGCGTCGGCACTGAGTTTTATGCTGGAGAACCTGACCAAGCCGGTGATCCTCACCGGCTCACAACTACCCATCGGTAAGTTGCGTACCGACGGGAAAGAGAATCTGATCACGGCGCTGGAGATAGCCGCCGACAAGGATGAGCGAGGGTGGCCTGAGGTGCCGGAGCTCTCTATTTACATGCAGAAACTGCTGATGCGCGGAAATCGCACCACGAAAATAAATGCCGACAATTTCAGTGCTTTCAGAAGTCCCAATTACCCTTACCTGGCAGAGGCAGGTCTCGACATCCGTTACAATCAATCGGTCATTCTTCAACCCGATGCGCGCAATCCGGTCCGTTTCAATTATGAAATGGAAAGGAACATGGTGATCCTGAAGTTGTTCCCCGGTATCAGCCGGGAGGTGGTGCGGGCACATCTCACTGTTCCCGGACTAAAGGGGGTGGTGCTGGAGACCTACGGTACCGGTAATACACCCATCAATCCCTGGTTTATGGAGATGATCCGGGATGCCCTGGAGCGCGGCATTGTGGTGGTCAATGTGACCCAATGTCTCTACGGCTCAGTGGCGATGCATCGTTATGAGAACGGACAACGACTGGAGAAGATTGGAGTGATCAGCGGTTGTGACATCACTACCGAGGCGGCGCTCGCCAAGCTGATGATGCTCTTTGGTAAGGGGTATCTACCCGGTGAGGTGAAAGAGTTGATGCATCGATCGTTGCGGGGTGAGCTCACGGTGAATGGATAATTTCTTTCAGGTGAACGTTTTTTTTTTTATCTTTGTTCTGCTCAAAACAGATTAAGAACACGCTCTGGCGGTAACCATGGAGAACTGTTGAGGTTCAATAGGGAGGTCGGCAGAGATGAAACAGGTTATTTATGCAAAATCTTGACTACGGGATCATCGGCAACTGCCGTACGGCAGCACTGGTATCCAAAACGGGGAGCATCGACTGGTTGTGTATGCCCGATTTCGATTCACCTTCCATCTTTGCCAAACTGCTGGACGAAGAGAAGGGGGGCAGTTTTCATTTTGAAGTATCGGACGACTACACCATCACCCAGAGCTATCACGACCACACCAATATACTTGTCACGCGGTTTAAATCGCCCGAACACGGCTTCATCGTCTTTGACTATATGCCGCGATACAGAACGGAGGAGCTGAAGTATTACATGCCTCCGGAGATTCACCGCTATATACGGGTAACCAAGGGACGGCCTGAGGTACGCGTGATCTACGATCCCCAAATCAATTATGCCCGCGAGGGTGCCCGTCACGAAATTGTGGAAAACCGCTACATTGAAACGCACTCAGAATATGATTCAGAAGATAAAGTGTATCTCTACACCAGCATGGATATGGAGAAGATACTGAACAGGGAAGTGATGACACTGGACGATCATCAGTTTTTCCTTTTATCCTATAATCAGAAACTGGTTACGATCGATATCAACCGCATCCTGCTGGAATATGAACGTACCAAAGTTTACTGGCTGAACTATTCAAACCGTTCCCGGCACTACCTGCAGTATGATGACATGATTCAGCGGAGCCTGCTGGTACTGAAGCTGCTGACGTATCAAAATTCCGGCGCCATGGTGGCCGCCGTAACCACCAGCATTCCTGAAACCATTGGTGAGACACGGAATTGGGATTACCGCTATTGCTGGCTGCGCGATGCCTCCATGTCGATAGAAACGCTGCTGTTTATGAAAAAGAAAACGGCCGCGGAACGCTTTATCGGCTTTGTGAAGAATATTTTAAAGTCATCGCGCTATGAACCCATCCAGATTATGTACGGCATTAGGGGAGAACGTGATCTCACCGAGGAGGTGCTCCCTCATTTGAGCGGTTATGCCGACTCTCGTCCGGTAAGAATTGGAAATGCAGCTTACCGTCAGGTACAGCATGATTCCATCGGCTATCTGCTGAATGTCATTTACAAATACTATCTCTTTTTCCCCGGAACACTCGATGAACTGGAGGAGGTTTGGGAGATCACCAAAAACCTGGTGCGTACTGTACTGGCTTCGTGGCGGAAACCCGACCGGAGCATCTGGGAATACCGCACCGTGGAAAAACATTTTGTTTTCTCAAAAGTAATGTGCTGGGTAGCGGTTGACAGGGCCTCCCGGATTGCGAAGCTTCTGCAAAAAGATGATTATGCGGAAAAATGGTGCAGAGTGGCGGATATGATCAAGGCAGAGGTACATGAAAAAGGATGGAACGATGAAATGCAATGTTTTACGCAGGCATATGGCAACACCGAGTACGACTCTTCGCTGCTGCTGATGCAGAATTATGATTTTATAGAGCCCGAAAATGAGCGGTATGTAAAGACGGTGAAGGCAATCAGGGAAAACCTCTATCACGAAGGACTGATGTACCGGTACAAATCGGAAGATGATCTGGGTGCGCCCACTTCTTCTTTCACCATCTGTACATTCTGGCTGGTGGAAGCCCTCTATAAGATTGGTGAAAGGGAGGAAGCAAAGGCGATTTTCGAGAAGATGATCTCCTACTCCAACCATGTGGGTCTCTACAGTGAGGATCTCGACTTCCACACCAAGCGGCAACTGGGCAACTTCCCCCAGGCCTACTCACACCTGGCATTGATTAACACTGCAACGCTTTTTTCCGAGGAGAAGCGACTTTCCAGGTTTATCCGTCCCTGAAAAAATGAGGGGAGATGTTACTCGTCTAGCTTTACCTGCCGCTTTTCCACATCGGCCGTTGAGGGTGTGAAGGCGTTGATCTTTGCAAAAGAACCGGGGTAGTTCGCGTTGATAAAGTCAATCAGCTTCTCCCGCACCGTCACCCGCAGATCCCAGTTGCGGGAGGAGTTGGCGCTGCTCACCAGCACGCGCAGCTCCTTGTACCACTCCTTGCTATTGGTCACCTGTATGTTCTGAACCCTTCCGTCCCAGTTCGGGTCATCTTTCACGATACGGCTCAGCTCCTCCCGCAGCGGCTCCACCGGCAGGTCGTAGGAGACATAGAGAAATGCGGTACCCAATATCTGTGAGGTGTTGCGCGTCCAGTTCTGTATCGGGTTGTTCAGGAAGTAATCGATCGGTACGATCAGACGCCGCTCATCCCATATCCTCACCACCGCATAGGTGATGCTGATTTCCTCAATGCGACCCCACTCCCCCTCGATTACCACCACATCATCCAGTCGTATGGGCTGCGTGAAGGCAATCTGTATGCCGGAGAAGATCTGGCCGAAGCTGCGTTGCGCCGCGAAGCCGATGATGATACCCGCTACGCCGGCCGAGGCCAGCAGGCTCACCCCCAGCTGGCGCACCTGCTCGATAGACATCAACGCGATGGCCACAAAGATGAAGATGATGGTGATCACCGAGATGCGCTCAATCATGCTCATCTGGGTGAGTTGTTTCCTCGCTTCCAGGTTGTCTGGGTTCTCAATGTCGAATTTCTTCTTCCAGTAGTGGAAAAGACCCCTTACCACCTGTACCAGGATCCAGCCGATGTTGAGCGTCAGCATGATCTGGCTGATTTTGCTCAGCACATTATAGAGCTGTTCCTCCTCGCTGAGCAGTCCGCTGAACAGGTTGAGCAGTAGGGCAAAGATGAGCCAGATGCCCGGAAGTCTGAAGAGTTGTACCATGAAGTCATCCATCGTGCTCTGGCTTTTGCGGGCTCTTTTTTGCCACCGCTTGATGATCTGTCGGTAGATGAGTGTCAGGATACCAAATGCTGCCAGAAACAGCAGGGCTATAAACGGGTAACGGAAAGGGTTCTCCGGTGAAAGAAATTGATCAATAAATAACATTTTCTTGTTCTTTTTTTTATTGTATAAGCTTGTTCAGGAATGGGATCACCGACGATTGCAGGGGAATGCGGTATTTCGCCGCCGGCGAGAAGCTCCCCACCTTGATGCTGATGCCATAGGGCGGCAGGGCCCGGAACATATCCTCATCGGTAGTGTCGTCGCCGATCGCCAGCACGAAGTCGTAGGTTCCCTTTTCCAGGCGGCGAATCACTTCGCTGCCCTTGTTGTAGTCAGGTGACTTGATCTCCACGATCTTGTTGCCCGGTACGATCTGCAGGTTGAGCCGTGAACAGGGACCTATCAGCGCATTGACCAGCTGTTGTGTCCGCAGCTCGGCCAGCCAGACATCCACGTTGCGATAGTGCCAGACCAATGCTGCATCTTTCTGCTCCAGATGGGAGCGTGGGGTCTTCTCAATGGTGTGCTGGATGATCTCCAGGATCTCCTCATCCCAATTGATTTTTTCCATGATGTTACGGTGCCACTCCCCATCATCCTTGTAGAAAACGCCATGTTCCGCGGCAAAATCGAGTGGGAGTCCGGCGAACCATTTGTCCAGAATTTGATGGTTGCGTCCGCTGTTGATCACCACCTTGTTGCGCTTGT
Organism: Proteiniphilum sp.; assembly: GCA_018433945.1. Lineage (GTDB taxonomy): Bacteria > Bacteroidota > Bacteroidia > Bacteroidales > Dysgonomonadaceae > Proteiniphilum. The sequence goes on from JAHDQF010000034.1 coordinate 5,762, forward strand.
CGGCACTCATCCTGCGGAGGAGATCCAGCAGTTGCTCCGAAGGAACGGCATCCTCCGGCATCTTGGTGAATGGAGAGAGGGTACCGTCATAATCGAGCAGGATCAGCCGGGAGTCAGCTTCATCGTAAGCACTCTTGATCTGGATGAGCTGTTGTTCATCTACCACCCTTAGCAGGATCTCCTTGTTCTGTTCCTTGATGTTGCGCAGCTCTTTCACAAAGTCGTTGGCCCAGCGCTTCACATTACGGTATGCGATGCTTTTCTGCATCCTGCTGATTCGTTCCCGTTTTTCATCGTCCGGCATGGTGAGTGCCTGCAGGATCGCTTTCTCTATCTCATCCTTGTTGTTGGGGTTGATGATCAGGGCATCCTGCAGCTCAATGGCAGCGCCAGCCATCTCGCTGAGAATCAGCACGCCGCTCTGCTCCCCTTTGGCAGCAAGATACTCCTTGGCCACCAGATTCATCCCATCGCGTAACGGTGTCACCAGTGCGATGTCGGCGATGTCATACATGGCTATCAGCTCCTCAAAGGAGAAGCTGCGGTAGAAGTAGAAAATGGGGCTCCATCCCAGCTTTGCATACTTGCCGTTGATCTCGCCGATGGCTTGATCGATTTTTGCTTTCAGCTCTGCATACATCTCCACGTTGTCGCGTGAGGGCACCACGATCATCGCCAGCGATACCTTTTCGTGGTATTCCGGGTTGTTTTCCAGGAACTGCGCGAAGCCGGTGAGACGATGCAGGATCCCCTTGCTGTAGTCGAGCCGGTCCACAGAGAGGATCACCTTCTTGTTGCCCAGTTTCTCCCTGAGCATGGCCGATTTCTCCCGCACCTCCGGAAGTGCCGGTGCCTGGTGATACTGTTCGTAGTTGATTCCCATGGGGAATGCATCCACATGTACAATTCGTTCCTCGAGGGTGATCTCATCGAGGTTGCAGTTCAGGTTGAGCACGCGATAGATGGCGCTGATGAAGTGACGCATGTAATCGTGCGTGTGAAAACCAATCAGGTCTGCTCCCAGCAATCCCTCCAGAACCTCTTCTCTTTCGGGGAGCACTCTGAAGAGCTCATAGGATGGGAATGGGATGTGGTGGAAGTAACCGATGCTGGTGGCCGGCTTCCGGTCACGAATCATCTTGGGCAGCAGCATCAGCTGGTAGTCCTGTACCCAAACGAAGTCCTCGTTTTCGATGAAGGGGAGTGCCTCGTGGCAGAAGAGGGCATTCACCTCCCGGTATGCAGCCCAGTACTCTGACTTATACGCGATATAAGAGAAAAAGTAGTGGCAGAGCGGCCAGAGGGTACTGTTGCTGTATCCCTCGTAGTAGTTGCTGATCTGTTCATCGCTGAGAAAGACAGGGTGGAAGTGGAGCTGATGCAGTTTTTCGGTGATCTCTTGCTTCTCCTCTTCATCGTCGGTGTGAATGCCCGGCCATCCTACCCAGTATTTTTCCACTTCGGTCTCCAATGAACCAAGTCCGGTGGCCAGTCCACCCTCGCTTCGTTCAATGGTGAAGCCGTCGCCGGTGCGTTCTATCTTTACTGGTAGCCTGTTTGCAATGATGATAATCTTCATAAAAAACCTATGTATTAATTGAGGCGGTCTGACATCTATTCATGATACTATAACATTCACTTGCTGGTAAAGATCATAAATTAACATATTTTACGTTTTTCATTCTGGGATGCGCCATAGGAAGAAACAAAATGTAGCCAACTTTTGTCGTTTTCGTTTTTTTATCGTAATTTCGTAGTCCGAAGCCCTTTAATTTAGCACTTTATTAACTGAAATTTAACATTTTTAGCAGATATATTGTTATGACGAAACAAAAAAACTATTTGACCTGCGACGGGAATCAGGCTGCTGCACATATTGCCTATATGTTCAGCGAGGTGGCTGCAATCTACCCGATCACCCCTTCCTCCACCATGGCGGAGTATGTGGATGAGTGGGCGGCTGCCGGGAGAAAAAACATCTTCGGGCAGCCTGTTCTGGTGCAGGAAATGCAATCGGAAGCAGGAGCTGCCGGAGCCATGCACGGTTCACTGCAGGCAGGAGCGCTCACATCCACCTTTACCGCATCGCAAGGGCTCATGCTGATGCTTCCCAACATGTATAAGATGGCAGGAGAGCTCCTGCCTGGCGTGTTTCATGTCTCGGCAAGAGCACTGGCGTCACATGCGCTCTCCATTTTTGGTGATCAGCAGGATGTGATGGCCACCCGTCCCACCGGCTTCGCACTGTTTGCCACCGGGTCGGTGCAGGAGGTCATGGACCTGGCAGCGGTAGCCCACCTGGCAGCAATCGAGAGTCGTGTTCCTTTTCTTCATTTCTTCGACGGATTCCGCACATCACACGAAATTCAGAAGATCGAAGCTTTGTCGAACGAAGACCTGGCACCGCTGATCAACCAGGAAGCGCTGAAAGGCTTTCGCGACAGGGCACTGAGTCCTGATGCACCGGTTGCCCGGGGGACAGCACAGAATGATGATATCTATTTTCAGGCTCGCGAAGCCTCCAACCGGTTTTACGATGCCGTACCGGGTGTAGTAGAGAAATATCTGGAGAAACTGTCGGCGATTACCGGTCGCAAATACGGATTGTTCGACTACTATGGCGATCCTGAAGCAGAGCGGGTGATCATTGCCATGGGTTCCGTAACGGAAACCATTCGTGAGGTGGTGGATCATCTTACGGCCCTGGGTGAGAAAGTAGGCGTAGTGGCCGTACATCTCTACCGGCCGTTTAAAGCATCGGCGTTTCTTTCCGCAGTTCCTGCCACCGCCAAAAGAATTGCCGTGTTGGACCGCACCAAGGAACCCGGATCTACCGGACAGCCGCTCTATCTCGATGTGAGAAGCTGTTATTATGGCAAGGAGGATGCTCCTGAGATTGTAGGAGGTATTTACGGACTTTCTTCAAAGGATACCACCCCTTCGCAGATTATTTCTGTTTTTGAAAATCTGTCGATGGCCATGCCGAAAGATGACTTCACCATTGGCATTGTGGACGATGTAACATTTAAATCACTCCCTGTGAAGGAGGAGGTTTCCATGGACGAAACCACCTATGAGGCCAAATTTTACGGATTGGGATCCGACGGTACGGTAGGTGCCAACAAAAACTCGATCAAGATCATCGGCGACAATACCGATAAGTACGTACAGGCCTATTTTGCCTACGACTCCAAGAAATCGGGAGGATTTACCTGCTCTCATCTTCGTTTTGGCGACAACCCCATTCGTTCTACCTACCTGGTGAACACTCCCAATTTTGTGGCGTGCCATGTGCCAGCCTATCTCTATCTCTACGATGTGACTGCCGGTTTGAAAAAGAACGGAACCTTCCTGCTCAACTCATTGTGGCCCAAAGAGGAGGTGGCCAACCATCTGCCCGACCATGTGAAGCGATATTTCGCTGAAAACAACATCCGCTTCTATGTCATCAATGCAACAGCCATTGCTGATGAGATTGGTCTGGGCAACCGCACCAATACCATTCTGCAGTCGGCTTTTTTCAAAATATCGAATGTGATCCCCTACGATCAGGCGGTAGAGCAGATGAAGAAATTCATCGTGAAATCCTACGGTAAGAAAGGTGAAGATGTGGTGAAGATGAACTTTGCCGCCGTTGACCGCGGCGGTGATGTGGAACAGGTTGAGGTGCCCCGGGAGTGGGCTTTGCTGCAGGTTGCCGCAGACAGTGCCGACGATGCCCCCGAATTTATTCGGAAGGTTGTACGGCCGATGAATGCACAACGTGGTTACACTCTTCCCGTATCAGCTTTCAACGGTCGCGAAGACGGCACCTGGGAAACGGGAACCACCACCTACGAAAAAAGAGGGGTGGGCGTGAATGTACCTGTCTGGAAACCCGAAAACTGTATCCAGTGTAACCAGTGTGCCTATGTCTGCCCCCATGCCACCATCCGTCCCTTCATGCTCGATGAAGAGGAAATGAAAGGTGTGGGTGAAGGAGTGGAGCTACTGAAGGCACAGGGTAAACAGTTTGCCGGAATGGCGTATCGTATCCAGGTCGACGTGCTCGACTGTCTTGGCTGCGGCAACTGTGCCGATATATGCCCGGGCAAGAAAGGTGAGAATGCGCTCGAGATGGTACCCATTGCCACGCAGCTCGATAACCAGAAGAACTGGGATCACATGGTGAGCAGCGTTACCAGCAAAGCGCATCTGGTGGACGTGAAGCTAAACGTGAAGAACTCGCAGTTTGCCACACCGCTGTTTGAATTCTCCGGCGCCTGCTCCGGTTGTGGCGAGACACCCTATATCCAGCTGATCACGCAGTTGTATGGCGACCGGATGATGATCGCCAATGCTACGGGATGCTCCTCCATCTATGGTGCTTCGGCTCCGGCTATACCATATACCAAAAACGAAGAAGGCAAAGGTCCGGCATGGGCCAACTCGCTTTTTGAAGACAATGCCGAGTACGGGTACGGTTTCGTGATTGCCCATACCAGTATGCGCAATCATATCCAGGAGTTGATGCTGCAGGGATTGCAATCGGCTGATTTCACCGACGACCAGAAGACGCTGTTTCAACAGTGGATTGATCATAAGGACGACACGGATGAGTCGAAACGCGTGTCTGAGCAAATAGTAGCCTCATTAAGCGGCTCCGGCAGCAAGATAGCACGTGAGATCCTTTCGATGGAAAAGTACCTCGCCAAGAAATCGATTTGGGTGTTCGGCGGCGACGGTTGGGCATACGATATCGGATTTGGCGGACTCGACCATGTGCTGGCCAGCGGACAGGATATCAACGTGCTGGTGCTCGACACAGAGGTATATTCCAACACGGGAGGACAATCGTCCAAGGCGACACCCATTGCCGCCGTGGCGAAATTTGCGGCCGCCGGCAAGCGGATTCGCAAGAAAGACCTGGGTATGATCGCCACCACCTATGGCTATGTCTATGTGGCACAGGTGGCCATGGGTGCAAACCAGGGACAGTACCTCAAGGCGGTGAAGGAGGCAGAATCCTACCATGGCCCCTCTCTCATCATCGCCTACTCGCCTTGTATCAGTCACGGATTGAAAAAGGGTATGGGTACGGCACAGGCTGAGCAGAAAGCGGCCGTGAATTGTGGTTACTGGCACCTCTGGCGCTACGACCCGCGACTGGAGCTGGAGGGAAAGAACCCGTTCCAACTCGACAGCAAAGAGCCTGACTGGAGTAAATTCCGCGACTTCCTGCTGGGTGAGGTACGCTACACGCAGCTGATCAAGTCGTTCCCACGCCAGGCAGATGATCTGTTCGAAGCAGCCCGTGAAAATGCGCAGTGGCGCTATCGCTCTTACCTGCGAATGGCTCATGCAGACTATGGTGAGCCGGCAGCTGAGGCAGCTGCACCGGCTGCAGAAGAGAAGAACTGAATAGGATGTTCATGCTTCGATTATGAAGATTCAAATCATCAACGGGCCCAACCTCAATCTGCTGGGACTCCGTGAACCGGAGATTTACGGCGGCCATTCTTTCGGCGCCTACCTCGAGAAACTTCAGGCAGCCTATCCGGCTGTCACCCTTACCCTCTACCAGTCGAATGTGGAGGGGGAGCTGATCAACAAGATCCAGGAAGCGGGTTACGGCAGTGAGGGCATCATCCTCAATGCCGGGGGTTATACCCATACCTCGGTGGCGATCCGTGATGCGATCAAGGCGGTGCCGGCTCCGGTAGTAGAGGTGCACATCTCCAACGTGTATGCCCGCGAGGATTTTCGTCATCACTCCATGCTGTCGCCCGTTTGTCGCGGTGTGATCGCCGGCTTTGGTCTCGACTCCTACCGGTTGGCTCTGGAAGCACTGCTGGAGGCAAACAAAAAGTAAATCCAAACGTTACATAGTCAGAACAATCCAGAGAAATATATGCTTAAACAAACCAAGATCATCGCCACCATCTCTGACAAGCGATGCGATGTGCCTTTTCTGCGCCAACTCTTTGAAGCGGGGATGAATGTGGTACGACTCAACTCAGCCCATCTCGATGAAGAGGGTTTCTTAAAGATCATCCGTAACACCCGTGAGGTTTCCAACCGGATTGCCATCCTGGTCGACACCAAAGGTCCGGAGATACGGACTACGCTTGCGGATAGTCCCATTGAATTGAAGACGGGTGATCAGATCAGGATTGTAGGAGATCCCACCGGTATCTCCTCACGTGAGACCATTTATATCTCCTATCCCAACATCACGGATGAGATGAAAGTGGGCGACGATATGCTGATCGATGATGGCGAGATTGATCTGAAAGTGATTGCTGTCACTCGTGGCTATTTGCTCTGCAGTGTCCTGAATGATGGCATTGTGGGAAGTCGCAAGAGTGTCAATATACCGGGGGTGCGCATCAGCCTGCCCGCCATCACCGGGCGTGACCGTGATTTCATTGCCCTGGCGGCCAAGCACGATGTGGATTTCATTGCCCACTCTTTCGTACGCAGCAAAGAGGATGTGTTGGCGGTTCAGGAGATCCTGGATGAACTGAACAGCCCGATCAAGATTATTGCCAAGATCGAGAACCAGGACGGCGTCGACAATGCCGATGAGATCCTGGATGTGGCATTCGGCATCATGATTGCCCGTGGCGACCTGGGTATCGAAGTGCCACAGGAGAAGATCCCCGGTATCCAGCGTGTACTGATCAGACAGGCGGTACATCACAAGAAACCGGTGATCGTGGCCACGCAGATGCTGCACTCCATGATCCACAATCCCCGACCCACACGGGCGGAGATCACCGATATCGCCAATGCCATCTATTACCGTACCGATGCGGTGATGCTCAGTGGTGAGACCGCCTACGGTAAATATCCGGTAGAGGCAGTGCAAACCATGGCCAGGACCGCCTACGAAGCAGAGAAGACCAAGCTGACGGAGAACGATATCCGGGTACCCTATGTGCAGTATGACGAACGCGAAGTGACCGAATTCCTTGCCAAACAGGCAGTCAAGGCCACCCTGCGGATGAATGTGAAAGCGATCGTGACCGACAGTCATACAGGCCGTACGGCACGTGTGCTGGCAGCTTTCCGTGGCAAGAGCACGGTATACGCCATCACTACCACTGAGCGGCTGGCTCGCGAACTGGCGCTCTCATACGGTGTATGGGCCGAGTATCAACAGGGCAAGGGTGACGGTAACACCAAGGAGAGCCGTCGGGCATATTTTGTGGAGGCGATCAAACGTCTGCTGGAGAAGGGTCTGATTGAACGGAGTGATCGTGTAGCTTACCTGGGCGGTAGCTTCGGTGAGGCAGGTGGCACCACCTACCTGGAAATCATCGAGGCATGGCGGATCCTGGAGGCGAAAGAGAGGTACAACCTGCCAGATTATACCCAGTAATAATAAGGTAGAAGCTTCCTATGAATAGTTCCGATTCCCTGGAGGAGTATATCCTCCGTCACATCGATGAAGAGCCAGAGTTGTTACGGGAGATCCATCGTGAAACCCATCTGAAGCTTTTACACGGCATCATGGTTTCAGGCCACCTGCAGGGGCGGTTGTTAAAGATGTTGGTGCGGATGATTCATCCCTCGCAGGTATTGGAGATTGGTACCTACACCGGCTATTCGGCACTTTGCATTGCGGAGGGACTGGAAGGGGATGGCAGGTTGCATACCATTGAGATTGACGATGAACTGGAGGAGATGATCCTCCGCAATTTCGGCCGCTCCGCCCTTGCAAACCGAATCACACTCCATATCGGTGATGCGGCAGCGCTTCTGCCCGGTTTTGAGGATGGTTTTTTCGACCTGGCCTTTCTCGACGGGGACAAACGAAACTACTGGCAGATCTACGAGGCAACCCTGCCGAAGGTCAAAAGTGGCGGATTTCTCCTGGCCGACAACACCCTCTGGCATGGTAAGATACTAGAGCCAACATCGTCCGACAGACAGACACGGGGGATTCAGGAGTTTAACGAACGATTGGCCAGCGACAACCGTGTGGAGAAGGTGATTCTGCCGCTCCGCGACGGGTTGACGCTGATCAGAAAAAAATAGAAAACGATGGAATCGAACAGACAACAAAAAATCAATCGGTTGATCCAGAAAGAGCTGAGCGAAATCTTCCTGCTGGAGACAAAGAAAATGCAGGGTCTCTTTATCTCAGTGACCAATGTGAGGGTGACTCCCGACCTGAGGATTGCCCATGCCTACCTGAGCATCTTCCCCTCCGAGCGGTCGGAGGAGCTGATTACCAATATCAACGAGCATGTGAAGTCGCTGCGTTACGACCTGGGTAAGCGGGTGGGTAAGCAGTTGCGTGTGATTCCCGAGCTGAACTTTCACCTGGACGACTCGCTCGACTACATTGAGAATATAGACCGATTGTTGAAAAACGACTCATCCAGGTAGTTTGAACCTCTCCCTCTTCATAGCACGCCGTTACCTCTTCTCGAAGAAATCGCACAACGCCATCAATGTGATTTCAGCTATCTCGGTGTGTGGGATCGCTGTTGCCACGATGGCCATGGTGACGGTTCTATCGGTCTTCAATGGCTTTGGCGGCATTGTAGAGGGCCTCTTCAGCTCTTTCGATCCCCATCTGAAGATTACAGTCCGCGAGGGGAAAGTGTTCAGCTATGAGACTCCTGCCTTTGAGGAGGCACTGCGGCTACCCGGCATACAGATCATCTCTGAATCGCTCGAGGAGAACGCACTCTTCAAGTATGGTCAGCAGCAGGTACCGGTACGGATGAAAGGTGTATCAGAAGAGTTTCGGCTGATGACCGACATGGACCGGTTAATGATTGATGGCACTTTTCGTCTGCAAGAGGATGTGGTCAACTACACCACACTGGGTGCGGGATTGGCAGCCACACTGGGAGCCCGGCCCGGTTTTATTGAGCCGGTGGAGGTCTATGCTCCGCGACGCAATGTACGGGTCAATCTTGCCAACCCCTCTGCCGCTTTCACTACCGCCTATCTGCAGGTGGGAGGGGTGTTTTCCCTCAACCAGCCGGCGGTGGATGAGCAGATGGCGATTATCCCGATTGCACTGGTGCGTGAGTTGCTAAGCTACGATCATCATGAGGTTACCTCACTCGATATCAAGCTGGCACCTGATGCATCGGTGAAGAAGATAAAAAAGGAGATCCAACGCCTCTTGGGTGATGAGTTTCTGGTGGAGGATCGCTATGAACAGCAACGTGAGTCCTACCGGATGCTGCAGATAGAGAAATGGGTCACCTTTCTCATTCTGGCCTTTATCCTGCTTATAGCCGTCTTCAACGTGGTGGGATCGCTTTCCATGCTGATTGTGGAGAAAAAAGCTGATATCCGCAGCCTGCAGCATATGGGTGCTTCCAACCGGTTGGTGGCCCGTATCTTTCTCTATGAGGGATGGTTGATTACCCTTGCCGGTATCCTCACCGGGATGGTGATGGGTCTTCTGCTCTGCCTGTTGCAGCAGCACTTTGGACTGCTACGCCTAAGCGATGTGCCCGGTGCCTACATCATTGACGCCTACCCGGTAATCGTAAAATTCAGTGACCTGCTGGTGGTCTTCGGGGTGGTCAGCCTCATCGGCCTGCTTACGGTGCTCTACCCGGTGAATAACCTGAGGAAGCAGTTGGCAGCTGTAGGCAGTATGTGGTCAGCTTGAGTGGAATGGAAATACCATTGTGGGTTTGCATAAATTAAAATGAGAAACAGAATATGAAAATTGCAGTTGTTGGAACGGGCTATGTGGGACTGGTGTCGGGTGCCTGCTTTGCCGAGATGGGAGTGGACGTGACCTGTGTCGATATCGACCAGCAAAAGATTGATTCGCTGAAAAAGGGAATCATTCCCATCTATGAACCGGGGCTTAACAGGATTGTAGAGCGCAACAGTGAGGCAGAACGGCTTCACTTCACCACCGACCTGCCATCGGTGCTCAACGAGATGGATATCGTCTTTATCGCCGTAGGTACGCCTTCCGACGAGAAGGGCAACGCAGACCTGTCTCAGGTGATGAAGGTGGCAGAGACCATTGCTGATCACATGACCCATCCCTTGCTGATTGTTACCAAAAGCACTGTGCCGGTGGGTACCTCCTACCGCATCCGCGACCTGGTGCGCCAACGACTCGACAAGAGAGGCCTGACGGAGCTCTCTTTCGACGTAGCCTCGAACCCCGAGTTCCTCAAAGAGGGCGCCGCGATCAATGATTTCATGAGTCCCGACAGGGTGGTGGTGGGTGTGGAGAGCGAAGAGGCCAAGGAGCTGATGTCGAAGCTCTACCGCCCTTTCATGTTGAATAACTTCCGGGTGATCTTCATGGATATCCTCTCCTCGGAGATGACCAAGTATGCATCCAACGCGATGCTGGCCACTCGCATCAGCTTTATGAACGACATTGCCAACCTCTGCGAGCGGGTGGGTGCCGATGTGAACATGGTGCGTCGCGGCATGGGAAGCGACTCCCGCATCGGACGCAGTTTCCTTTATCCCGGCTGTGGCTACGGCGGCAGCTGCTTCCCGAAGGATATCCGCGCGCTGATCAGCGTAGCGGAAGGTGTCGGCTATGAGATGAAGCTGCTGAAGGCTGTGGAGGAGGTGAACAACCAACAGAAGAATATTCTCTTTGAGAAATTGAAGAACCACTTCGATGGAGAGCTGAAGGGTATGACAGTATCCATCTGGGGGCTTTCTTTCAAGCCGGAGACCGATGATGTGCGTGATGCACCCTCACTCACGCTGATCCGGAGCCTGCTGGATGCCGGTGTCACTGTTCGCGCCTACGATCCTGCAGCCATCAGGGAGGCTCAACGGGTGCTTGGTGATGCCGTTTACTACGCCAACGATATCTACGATGCGGCACTCAATGCCGATGCACTGATTGTCCCCACCGAGTGGAAAGAGTTCCGTCTCCCTAACTGGGAGGTGTTGAAGAAGATTATGCACCGGCTTGTGGTGATCGACGGCCGTAATATCTACAACGGTGCCGAGCTGGCATCTTTCGGTTTCGCCTACCACGGAATAGGACAGAAGTAGGTTTTACATTCCGGTCATCGCTGATTACAGCAGTTCGTTATGTGGAGCTTTGTTTATGGATTGGTCATCCTGTTCTGCCGGTAGGATGCCTATTTTCAGGGTTCCGTCGTACTTACTGCCTTTTTCCACCTGCAGGAAATCCGATGTGATATCGCCATTCACCGATCCGGTGGATCGCAAGATAAGCTCTTTGGTTCTGATAGTTCCCTTTATATATCCGAAGATAATGATATTATCGCTTTCAAGACTGCCATTAACTTCTGCTTTTTCTCCCAGGATAATGCCCTGTTTTGAAGTGATGTTTCCTTCCACTTTGCCGTCGATTCTGACAATACCGTCTCCCTGAATATCCCCTATGAATACCATATCGTTACCCACGACAGTGGTGATAGGCAGGGAGTCCAGTTTTGAAATCACGACTTCCTTGTTTCTATCTTCTTTAGCCATAATCTTCTTCTTCTTCCAGGTTTGTAAATTTTTCCGGGTTGATATTTTTCCCGTTAACGATGATTTCGTAATGTAAATGCGTACCTGTACTTCTTCCCGAATTTCCCATCAATCCGATCAATTGTCCGCTATTTACATGCTCTCCTTTTTCCACATTAGTTTGCAGGAGATGTCCATACAGCGTTTGCAGATTATTTTTGTGTTCAATAATCACGCATTTTCCATATCCTCCCTTATATCCTGCAAATACAACCACCCCGCTGCCGGTGGTTTTAATGCTGTCGCCTGCCATGCCTTTAAAATCGGTGCCGGCATGAAATTCCATGTTTCTTCCCGAGAACGGATTACGGCGATACCCATAACCTGAGGTTATTTTACCATTAAACGGTATACCTAACGGCACCGAGTTTAATGTATTCTCCAACTCAAGTATCTGATTCTGGTAAAAGTCGGCGAACTCATTGATATAAACAATGTCAAAATCAGCGCCTGCTCCGCCGCCCATATTGTCCAGTTCCAACTTATTCAGCCCCTTGTACTGAAGGTAGGAATTGATGCGATATATGCCCGAATCAATAGCAGTAAAAGTGGTAAGCGCTTTATTGAGATCGATCTGACTGCGTACGTAGTTGGCTCTGTCCAGTTTTTCCTGATAAGACCGGGAGGTATTTTGATAGATCAGAAAACCCGAAACCAGGAAGAAAGCGATGATGAGCATTGTCAGAAACACAGCATATTTACGCCAATTCACAATAATATGCGTGGGCACCTGGCGGACAAAACCTGATTTCTCTTTGGAGTTAACAATTAGAACCGAAGTTTTATGTTTCATAGCGATGTTTCAATAATCTTAATAGAATGTAGCAAAAATAGGATTAATTTTTAGAATAGCGTGTTTTTACGTCAAAATTTTTTACACACAGTAGTTTTTCTGATGAAAGAATCAGCGGAACAATTTATAAAGTTTATCCTCAATTCTTTTGTAATGGCTTTCATGTATGTATATTTTTCCCTGCATTTGCAGTCCCGAATTGTTAGCTCAGCTGGTTTAGAGCGCTGCCTTGACAGGGCAGAGGCCGCCTGTTCGAATCCGGCACAATTCACCGCAACCTTATAGTACTATAATATATGCTCCGGGTGAATCCTTTTTAATCCCATTATTGCTGGTTCACCGCAACCATTCAGTGACGTTCATTTAAGATTCCAAATATAAGTATTCTTAGAGAGTTTACCGACAACACTGCACTTTAATTTACCGAAATTACTGTATTCTCAGTTACCGTTAGCAGTTAATCTGTCAGTATCATTGTTATTGTTCTTCTTTTTAGTCGTGCGTGGGGAATTTTTGAAAATTTACTCACTTCATTTTTAAATTCAATCGTGTTCGTGAATGCTCTGCATTTCTTTTTCCGAGCTGGGCTGGCACACTCTTTGGCTGACTTTGTTCTGCGGATGGCTTTGAGCGGCCAGCCAATGTGTGTGCCTGTTGCGGTGGCTATTCATTTAATATCCTTATTATTTTCTCTAACGTAGCATTAATTCTTTTCTCTACTTCGCATTCCCATACGACAATTACTTTCCAACCTAATTCTCTGCAATCTTTCTGATTCTTTTTATCTTTTTCTACATTCTTAAATAGCTTTTCCTTCCAAAATTTTGAATTTGTATCTGGAATTCTACCTTCCCTACAATCTTTATGGTAATGCCAGAAGCATCCATGAACAAAGATTACAGTATTGTGCTTGGGAAGAACTATGTCCGGTTTCCCAGGTAAATCTTTTTTGTGTACACGGAATCTGTAACCATGTTGATGTAAAGCAGACCTTAATATTATCTCCGGTTTAGTGTTCTTCGACCGGATTTTTGACATCACCTGGCTTCGTTTTTCTTTTGACCAAATGTCCATTCATTTTTGGTTTATAGTATTCTAATTCATTTAGAAATTTCTTGATTGATAGTGCAATTTGATATGCCAATGGAACAGGAACTCCATTACCAATCATTTTGAATTTTTTACTTAGTTTGCCATCTGTAGTAATAATATAAGAATCCGGAACGCCTTGTATTCTTAACGCTTCCCGTACAGACAGTCTTCTGTCGTAAACTGGATGAAGGTGAACCTCATTGTTTCCATAACAAGCAGTTGGACTGTATTTCTTCCTATGGAGTCTTTTAAAAGAAGGCCGATAAGTATCCCCTTCTGCAATCTTTCTAATTTTAGAAAGTTTTTTGAGCTTAAAGAATTCGTTGGCATTTGGAATTGCCAGTTTATCAGTATCGCTTATCAGTAGGGCTCCAATGCATAATTCTGGAGGTGGTTCTGGTAGTTTTTCCTTTACCAAATCCCTGCCTTTAGGTTCTCCCCAGTTAAAAGATGTTTCTGCTTTGGGATAGGTTGGTACAGGCCAGTTGAACCATAAATCATTAAGCGTGTAGAGAGATGTATCCTTTACAAGACTTTTCTTGACCCCAAATACAAAAAGTCTTTCCCTGTTTTGAGGAACACCATGGTACAAGGCATTCAGTCTTTCAGTGCTTATCAAGTATTCTTCACGGAATAGGTCCAGTATTGCATTGAAAGCTTTCTTTGTTTTCTTCAACAGGACCAGTCCAGGTACATTCTCCATCAAGAAAAAGTCAGGTTGCAAATCCATAATTCGCTCGTAATAATGATAAGTCAATGTACCTCGCAATCCATCAAAACCATTTTTTGAACCTCTAATCGAAAAATCCTGGCAAGGGGGGCCACCAATAATTCCGAAAGGCCCCTTTACCATTTTTTTAATTTCATCAGTAGGGACTTCATCAATATCACATATTGCGCTTACCTCCCTTTTCTCACCTGACCAACTGCTCATGCCCTCTTTATAAAATTGAGCAAAATCCTTATCTATTTCATTGGAATAGAGAGTTTTGAATCCCGCCATTTCAAAACCCATGTCTAAAAAGCCACCACCACTGAAAAATGATACGATGGGTAATTTATCTATTTGGTCGTTATGCTTCATATATTTTTGTTGTTTTAAGTGCTTGATAGCTTTCAGGCTTAACACCTTGCTTAACGTTATAAAATGCCACTTCTTTGCCAACGGCATTTGTCAGAAAAGGCAAATAATCGTTGGTTATATGGGAAACTGTCAGCTCCTTATCATCTGTATTCAAAGTGGCATTCAGGTTTCCGTTGGGGAACTGTCTTACATTTGCAACATTTCCCCTTAAATCCTTAAATATTGAATCTGTTTCAGAAATCGTAAGCTCCCAATAAAAGTTACAAGCTGGACGGTAAAGACAGCTTTTGCAGTTATTCAGGTCAGGTTTTGCAAGTGCTTTAAGTTCGTTCATTTCAATAAGGCTATTGATTTCAGACAATGCATTCCTTGACTTACTTGCAAGAACTTTGCACTCCTGTGGAGTAAAGGCTATCAGATACTCCTTCTTTTCCAAGTCTATGATTGAAAGCTCATCGGGATATTTTCTATATACTTCATTATGCAAATAAGCATACAGCTTTAGTTGATCTTCATATTCTTCTTTAATCGCCCCTTCGTCAAGAAGAATCTTTCCACTTTTGAAGTCAGACAGCTTGGTATAACCATTCCGAGTAATAATTATATCCGCATACCCCCCGATCAATGAATCTTTTGCTTCAAGCCATTTTTCAGTCAGTATATTGGTATCCGTATTCTTGTCTTCCTGTACTTCCGTTTTGTCCCGGCTTTTGAACAGGGATTTTACTTGTAATTTTTTGATAGTGTAACCAGGGACATTTTCACTCAATGGAGTAAATAATCCAAACCCCATATCTTCAAGAGCTTTTTCCTGCTTGGCCAGTAAGCGGTTCCATATACCGTCAAACTCCGTACTTGTCCTTATCTCACCTGTTAATATAAGCCGGATACATTCATGTATGACGTTTCCTAAATGGCTTGCAGGAGGATATGGTAACAAAGGGGAGGAATACGAATTAGCGAGAACTACCCTATATGGACAGCGGTTTATGACAGTGTACCTGCTTGGAGAAATCCGCTTAAGCGGTTTTAATATGGTAACTAATTCCTTTATCATTCAGTAAGCAATTTTTGATAACACCATCCCGGCCTCCTGTGAAGGTTAAAAGTATCTACGAACCGTATTACTCCATTATTTTCCTGTGCCTCCTGGTAAATCTCAAATACTCGTTCGGCTAACCAGGTGTTATCAGGAACATCTGGTATTCCATTTTTATTAATTTTGCAATTCCAAAATGGGTGAATGATGATTACATAGTATGTCTTGTTTTTGGAGACCAGAACCGCAGGTAGTTCAAATCCCTCCAATACTTCAAATTCAAAACTTTCTGCAAAACTGTCCCGGAGCCTTATGGCATCTTCAGGCCACCCTTCCAATTCAAGAAATCCGTTGAATTGACCATTAGTACCTGCTAAATAATTCCTGTTTGCCAACACCCGCATCAAAGCAATACCCAACCGCCAGTCAAGCAAGCCATGATAATTCATATTCCTGAAAACCTTCAGGCAGTCATAACAAGCATCTTTGCAGGTTTGCCTGTGTGATTCCGAATGAATATTACCTAAATAGGTTATCCCTTCCTGTGGCGTTATAATCTCCCGGATGACCTCACTAATATTATTGAATAAATGCCTGACAAACCCGGAACCATTAGGAAGCTCGTCAGTCAGGATTATTTCAGCCGTATTTCTACCATTCTCCAAAGATATCTTTCTTATGTCTGCTATTTCTATTTCTACCGGATCCACATCAAGTTTGTCTGCTATTACCCTTTGCAACAGGAATGCTGCAGAGTAAAATGCTGACCTTATTCCGGCATAATTCAATGATGAGACCTGGTCAAACATATCCAGAGTAAGGGCAGGTGAAATATGTGTTGGATGAATTCTTAAAATTTCCGTATTCTTATGAGCAGCAAGTGCGATTTTTTCATAGGCATCTTCATTGTCATGGATATTAAACCGATAACCGGACTCACTACTATCCTCTACTCCTTTTAATATCCATTGGTTACTGAAATTAAACCATTGGTTCCGGTTAAATGGGAAAAGGTTTCCAGTTCTTACCTGTTTCCCTTTAAACAGCATATCCCCATTGGTATTGACCCGCCATGTAATATCCCTATCTGCAAGTTTAGCCAGGAAGTTATTACCGGTTGTTTCTTGTACCAGTGATTCTTCATCATTACTTTCAGCGAGTATAGGAGGTCTTGAAAGCGTTATTTCAGAGTTTTCCTTTGAATCGCTACCGCCCGACAGGTTTGTACGGTAAGCAACCGGAGACTTTATTGGGAAAATTTCCACTCTTTCTGTTTCCCCGCAATATTCACAGATGTCTTGCTCTGGTTTTTCTCTTTGTGTTGCAATGAAATTGCATGTTTTACATTTCACCATCCACCTTTCGTTATAAAACGGAGAGCCATTGACAATTACCGGATCACCCCAACGGCCATTCCTTGTAATATAATCATCCGTAAAGCCTATTGAAGTATGAATAGCCTTGTCTTTTGTTTTTTGGGTGCCTGGAGAAAACTCGTATATGGCAAGGTCTGTATTCCTGTCAATGGATTTAAGACCGTAATCTCTTCCATCAAATGTTATTTCATGATAAAGGTTTCGCACGGAAGTTGGCATACCAAACATGGGTAATACTCCACCCTCTGCAAGTTTTTCCGATATATCAACCGTTGAAATTTCATCATCCTCAATTACTTGGTTTACTTTTGCCATAAAGCTGTCAGCACCGTTGCTACTTATCCAGTCTGCCAGTTCTTGCTTCTTGCTTGGGTTGATACCCGGCTTCAATGCTTCAACTGTTCCTTCAATTTCCTCCCGGTTGCGGTCAATCCACTCCTGAACGCTTTCTCTGTACTTTGACCAATGAACGGTTTTTCCAAATTCTCCATGAACGCTTGTCTTTCTTTCGTTTCTGGAAAGTGTCAATAAATCTTCACGTATATCCGCTCTGAGTGGTATAAAAGCTTGTCTTAATATTTCCTTTGAAAGAAGTCGCTTAACTATCCTGTCTTGACTCATTGTTAAAAATGGTGCTGGTGGTGGATCACCTGTTATTTTATCTGTGTGGTTAAAATAGAATTCATCATGGCTGCGACCCCTACAAAAGGTAAGGATTACCGAAAATGCCTGGCCTCTACGACCAGCACGGCCTACACGTTGCTGATAATTAAACCGTTGAGGTGGCATATTGGCCAGCATTACTGCTTGTAATGAACCGATATCTACACCAACTTCAAGAGTTGTTGTTACACTTAATAGGTCAATGCTCCTTGCTAGCGGTTGCCCATCATCTTGGAGTATGATATCTCTAAAATGCCTTTGTCGTTCAAACTGGTCATCCGTTTGGCCAGTCAATTCCTCGCAATGCAAGCGAATGGACTTTCGTTTTTGGATAGCAGAATGATAGGAAAGGTAATTGTCGTTCCATAAGTTCCGGCAAATATTGGTTGGGTTCTCTGGTAATAGAGGTCCTTCAGGAAACATGGTGCAAACACCTGCAGACCAGTGCAGGTGGGGACGTCCGCCTCTTTTGCTTTCCCATACGGGATCATCCCCGGCTGCTACTTTTATATAAAGTTCTTGTGTATTAAGCCCCTGACCAGATAATACATTAAGGGTAGTCAATGTATTCAATATCGCATTACCTAAGTCTGCTTCCTCAACACTGTTGAGTTCTGCGACCTTTCTGATATACTTTTTGAAAAGTGATGGAAACGTATTATAATCTGTTACATCAAGGATCGTTGGGTTGTCGAAATCAATAGGCGTGTATTTATATTTATGTCCAAGTATGCGGATGGACGAATTTATTGCCTCGAGGAACCGGTCATGGGACAATCTTGCACCAGCAGCGTTCTGTGAAAGAAGATCGGCAGTAGGGTTTACGGTCAAATAGCCCAGTCCAGATGCTTCAAGGGAATAAAACAGATTCCCAAAAAATAAACTGGCCAGTTGAACCAATGTTCCTCTTTTGATTTCATCCTGAAATTCAGGGTTATTATTTTTCCAGGTTTCTGTTTCAAAGTCAAACATTGAGTACCAGGGAGTGTTTGTCCGGGGGATGTTTTGCAGGTGAATGGATGGACCACCCGGATTAACACCCAGTTGTATGAAACTTTTGATTAAAGGAGCACATTCATCGGTATTCATCAAATGCACGAGGTCATTCACACGGATTATCCGGTTTTTAATTTTTTCTATCTTCTGGACAGCCTTATCCCTCCGTTGCTTTTTTCTCGGATTGGGGTCATTTACGTTGATCTGGCTATCTTCAAGTGCTTCCTGGACTTCAAAAAACTGTGACGGGTACGATTGCTCAAATTCACCAATATCTTCTCCATTTTCCAGGGCTCCCACAATCCTGGCTTTTGTCAACAAGTTCTTGTGAAACTCACGGATCAGTATTTCACGCAGTAAATCCGTAAAGTGGTTTCTTTCTATTCCATTAGCGATTTGTGCTGCATCTTCCCTGCTGTCGGAAAATACTATGAGTTTTCTCTGCTTCGCACTGTCGGGCAACTGATAAACCAATTCTTTTGCAAATAATTGTGTGGTTTTAGCAAAACCCGTCCTAAATCCCCGGATGGATGAACCTTTTGTCCTGTGCTGTTCATTAATGCCACAACCAGGACAAGTACATGGAAGACCTTTATGTGTATCGATCAGATTGCCAAACTCATCCCTGTTCACTTGTAACCTGATATCAGCAACATCGGAGTTATCCGAATCCCTGAGTACCCTGAAAAAGTATCCTTTTACCCAATTTTCAGGTTTTTCATCAACTTCAATGCTGTAAGGAACCACATCGCCCGAATATTTATTCAAGTATGCTTCCACCCATTGTGCCGTGTAATCAGTGGAAGTTGCACCTCCAACGGTTAATTGCCTCCACCAGGAATCGTGTGGATGATCCCATTCACCTCGTGTCCTGTCGTGGACAACAAATTCCTGATCTGCTTGAGGCCAGAACACACCATATTCCTGATAAGTCCTTTTTTCCACCAGTTTTGCCAGTGTCTTCTCCGGGATACCCTCGATATTCGGGCTTACCGGGAGCAACTCGCAAAAAGCATTTGTATCTCCTGGCGCTCCCCGCTTACCTCCAAAGAATGTTGTACCGCAATTATCACAATACAAAAGTTCCAATACACGGTGGCCTTCGTCTGATTTGATTCTCGGTGCAGGGTATAGTTTGCCTGCTGTCCTTGAATCCTTCGTGTTTTCTTGCGATGTAGAAGCCCATAATCCTTCAATGTTCCTGAAAAAGTAATGAAATCGGAACCGTTGCAAACTCCTTCCAGCTTGCTGGAATAGGTTCTTGTAATTGGGTTCATCAAACATGGAGCGGGCTATTAAAAGTCCCCTTGCTGCCAGGCGTAATTCTCCTTCATTAATCTGGCCGAACAAAGCCTCGAAAAAATAAGGAAGGTCAGGCGGGTTACCATCCCCAGGCTTCCTGAATGTGCAAACTGGACGTTGTATTTTGTTTTCATCCCGTACTACGCTGCACACATCAAATAATCTACTCCGGAGCTTCACTTCAGGATGAAGCAGTAAATTTAAGAAGTCCTCCACTGATGAGACTATGATATCAATACCGAAATTTTGAGCTAATGCATTACCTGCGGACACACATGCTTCCAAAAAAGCTGGATCGTTAACTTTGTATCCTGTTGATATATAGGCGTTGCAAACTTCAATGAACGGCTCCGCAGGTAACAAACCATCGTCTTCCGACAGCGATTCTACCGGGCTCAATTCACCTGTAACAATCTCAAACTTATTTTTAACATCTTCTTTCCTGAATCCAAAGAAGTCACCCACATACTCCAAGCTCTTTTCGTCATTTGGCTCCAAAGAAGCACTAGTGGCTAATATTTTCAACTGAGGATGGTCTGGATATAATCCTAAGCGCTTCATAACCAATTTCAGCAAGTATGCTATTTCTGTCCCTTGTGTTCCCCGGTACAAATGCAGTTCATCGATTACAAGATGGAATATCCTGTTAGGTTTTTCTTGTTCACGCTGGTCTTCCGGCAGGTCTTCACAGGCAAGCCACTGACGTGTTTTTTCGAAAACCGGTCCATCAATATCCCGCATCAGCATGATACTTAACATGGAAAAGTTAGTAATCATTATATCAGGCGGGGCAACTTGCATGTCAAAACGGCATCTCATTTCAGCACCATCGAGCCTCTGAAAGAAAGACTTTAGCTCTATTTCATCTACTTCATTTCCCTTTTGCCTTTCTTGCTGTATATATTCCTCAACTTTTTGTTGGTTCCTTTCAATTGCCTGCAATTCCCGGATAAGTGTATTTACCTTAGTGGTATTGATTTCCAGAATGCCATCCTCATTCAACCTTTCCAGTTTTCCCGCAACTGGGGTTGAACCATTGTACCTTCCAAATGAAATTGCGTTGCCTTTACTATTTTCATTAAGCCATGCTCTTACGGGGCTTGAATCCAAAGCAATTCTCAAGCGGGTCATTTGGTCTTCCACCAGAGCGTTCATCGGATATAATATCATTGCCCGCATTGCCTGGGGGCGTGTTTCGTGTGCCCTTTGTTGAACGTCATTGCTGAAAACAAAGCCGTTTTCTGTATCTACAATATCCCTTGGATTTAAAGATTCTCGCCACCAGCTATCGGTATGTTGTCCTTTCTGGGCTGGGGCACTCCATGAGGAAAGTTCCTTTGATAATTGTGCAAACAGTGGTAAGAGGAACGATTCAGTTTTTCCGGAACCGGTTCCTGAAGTTATGATACAATTCTTCCCGGATAACGCTTCCTTAAGCATTCGGGTTTGATGGGCATGTAGTTGGTAACCGGGTATCAGTCCTTGACTTACCAAGCCTTTGAATGTATCCTGTTGCGCCTCGTTTAGGCCTGGTAAATCTTCAGGCGTAAGGTCATTAATAGTTTTTTCGCTTGACTTGTATTCAGGCAAAGGCTCAATCCAGGGTTGCCTATAAAGCACTTTGTCTTCATTTAACAGCGTTTCACGTTCATCTTCCAGGCTGTCAAATTTGGTCTTAAAAGCCGTTTTGACGTACCGGATAAAATTTTCCTTTATTGTTTCAAATGATCCAATGGGGTCTTTCATAGATTTATTGTCAGTTCTTGTTTTGTTTGTCCTACTTTCTTAAAGTAATTTGAAGCAAATATTGATGGAATATTTTCATAAATATTGAACCAAGTTTTGATTCCTCCAATTTCCATGAATAGTCTTTTAGGTGCTTTACCACTAAATAATGTCATAGCCTCAGAAATCAATCTTGGCAGTGGCAATGATGCTGGAATGGCAACTATGTTCTTTTTCCTGTCATTAAATATCACTTCCTTTCTGAAACGGTTCAGAATCATAAAGCGCCCCCAGTTTTTATTAATGTCGTAAGAATGGCCGTTCATCCATAACCTATGTTTAAAGCTGTATTCTGTCAACCGATATTCCACTAACGAAAAGGATTTATCTATACTTTGCGTATCTATTGGGATAAAACGCAACTGGTCAACATCAAAAATCCTTGCAGGCCAACCGGAATCATCAAACCTTTCATCTGGTGTCAATTTACTTTTATATTTATCAATATCTCCCGAAAATTCTGCAAGCCTGAATTGGTGGATTTTATCCGGATTAAAGGCAATAAAGCAAGCTTCAGCGACATTTTTGAATTTTCTCTCTATTTTATTCCCATCACTTTCATCAAACCCCGTAATAGTTACAGTTGTTGGTAAGATAAAAGGAGATAAAGAGTTATCCTGAGGTTCAAGGTTTAATTGCAATCCTTCCTCTTCAGCTTGCACTTTGATTTTTTGCATTAACTCTGGCGTTCTTCCTCCAATCAAAAGCACTTTTCTTCCGCTTTGTGTTGGTATAAGAATAAATTGTGGGGGATTAACTACAATCTTCTTTGTGGAATATTCATAATCCAAAATCCCCATGTAATCCAGGTAGTTTAAAGACCCGCGTTTTAACCTGGAAAGTTCAATTGGGTGTGATTCTATTTCTTCTGGTCCAAACATTTCTTGATAGACTGACTCAAAAGCTTCAAAATAATCTTTTGCATTGCTTTCCCCTTTGACCGTCAAAAAAGTCACCAGTAGTTCGTTGTAACCATTAAAGTCGTTGGATGCAGTTGGCTTGTATTCACCATGAGTTTCTTGTGGTCTGAAATAACTAGAATATAATGCTTGACGAAGCCATAATTTTCTTTCATCCTCAGCCAATAACTTACTTCCTATTACGTACGAATCACTTTCTTCACTATTAATGATCTGCCCGAATTCATTACGGGCTGGTAACACCTTATCGTTCAGTACCTCTACTTTCCCTTCGGAATCCTCTAAAAAGTTCCTTAACTGTTCTCCCTTTACATCATCGCCTTCAACCTTTACATAGAATCCCTGGTTGTTTTCGATGTTAGGAGGAAGTTTCCAAACAGGCTGATCAATATCTTTGCGCTCCAATTGAACCTTTTCATCGCTGTCATCATATATCAGGTAAAGGGTCTCTGTACCACGTCCGTTTTCCAGTTCAACATCAGGAAGCAAGTCATTAAGCCATGTCCGTACCCCGGTTTTAAGCCCTCCAGTTATCATTACCCTTTTATCAGATTTGAATTGCAATACCGGAATATCAGGATGGCCTATGGGAGGATTGCAAATTTCGTAGAGAACATGACCATCAGGCATTCCAGTTGCTGGTATTTTTTTAAAATCACCCTCTGAAAAACATTCCCCCCATTCCTCTATGGATGCAGATCGTCCCTCTTTTGCCAGCAACAACATCCTTGAGGTAACCATGTATGGTACTTCTACCCATCCACTCAAATGGAAGTTTTTGCCCTCGATGAGCAACCTCACATCCTTTTCTGGAAACTTTGCCATCCATTTATTCAAATTGTCTTGAAGCTCCATTCCTTCGTTAAATGGTAGAAATAAAGGTTTTGACCAGCCTTTGCCGAATTGCTGGCACTTATATTTCCGGTCGTTATGGACGAAGGTCAAATCCTCGGGAAAGTCCAGTTTAGTATACAATCTGTAATAGCTTTTATACCCTCTGGCCATGTCTCCTTCAATACAAAATCTCAGTTGTGCAATTGTATTTCCTTTTTTGATAGTTTCTGTTTCCGAATCATATTGATCCGTATTACCAGTCCATTCTTGATAGTTCTTTTTGACGATATTGATAACAGACTGTCCCAGTTCATTGTCAAAATCCTTTATTGCATTTAGAACCATGGAGGTCAACCCTAAATGTCTTTCGCCATTAGCCAAAAGGAGCTTCCTGAATGTGGCACCATCAATTTCTTCTCCAGGAACTAAACCACAAGTTTCAAAAAAATGTGGGAGTTGTCTGACCGAATGAATTGGAAAGATGCT
Source organism: Proteiniphilum sp. (assembly GCA_018433945.1). GTDB lineage: Bacteria > Bacteroidota > Bacteroidia > Bacteroidales > Dysgonomonadaceae > Proteiniphilum. Next base: position 29,616 of record JAHDQF010000034.1, read on the forward strand.
CTGGGAAAGGGGTTTGCCAACGTACACCCACCGCTCATTACGGAATGGATGAACCTCGAAGTATCCTAATTCTGTATTTTTTTTCTCAAAACTCCAATCAAATAGATCATCCCAAAGGGGGTTCCAGTTAATATATTCATTTTGGGCAGGCATAGATGGTAAGTCATACTTTTTCAAGAAACTCCGTAATCTGGGATAGTAGGCATCGGCACGTAAATCAGTTTGATTGCTTTCTGTTAATGGTAGAACAAACAAAGCTAAATAACCAATATATAAAGGATACTCAACTTGTACACCATCTATTCTCATTGGGTTCTCTTGCCATTTATTATAGGCATAAAGAGCATGTTCCAAAATGTTTCCATTTGATGATTTTCCAGGAATGCCTTTCCTGATTCCTTCTATAAAATCAATGAATATATTGTCATCTCGTCCATCAATCCCATGTTCTTTGCCAATTCTTACTATATCATTTTTAGAAATAAACATGTAAACTTCTTGTTCTGCTTTTTCTTCATTAAAAAACCATTTACCTATTGCATTATTCCATTCGAGATAATTCATAGTCCTATTTTTTGGGTTCTCAGGTACTGTCTTTTGATCACTGGCAAAATTGCACTTTTTTGCAAAGCTTGGGTTGTGAGTTGGCTTGCTCGGCTTTGCAAATGTGTGAAATGTGCGTTGGCAGAAATTTTCAGAAATGCGAAGCGGGGGCTTTTTTTCTGTCTTTCTTTCTTTCTTTCTGTCTGTCTGTCTGTTCAGTCATCGTAGTCCGGTTGCGCTTTTGGTCAAGTCCAGTTAGTCTGTCCATAAAGTCGGTCTGTGTTACGATATGTTTGTCATTATTCGTCATTGGTAATGTGTCTGTTGTCTTTTTTTGCATGTGCCCTAAAGGCTGCGTGTATGAAACGTTTGGCATTTCGAAGCGATTACCTATCAAGTTACAACTACTTTTGATACGAGCTGAAACGATGGATAAACTACTGACTGCCAAATGTTTTATACACGATGTTGAACTAAACCCGCCTTCGCGGGTAGCTATTTCAAAAGTACCCGATTTTTTCTATATTTCGAAATTATTCACCATTAAAATTTCTGATTATGAGAAAGAAATCGGGTTTTACTATTGTAGAGCAAGCTATCGTGCTTGTTCCTGAGGTGTGAGAAAGTTGTCCGTAAGCTGGAACAACAGGTTACGTTACGGGGGCAGAGTTTTAGTACTTTACAAAACTACATCCGCAGAATTGCACTTTTTGTGGTACATTTCGGGAGACTACCCGAGCAGATCGATCCCGAAGAGATCAACGAATACCTGGCTGCTTTGGCCCGTGACCCCCGCTCTGTCTCTCGTAGCAGTTTTAAACACATTGTATACGGGCTGCGCTATTACTACCGCCTGCTGGGGATGAACAAAAATGCCATTGCCCTGCCTTCGCTGAAAAAAGATACCAAACTTCCGGTCATCGGCTATTTGCACAAACCGGTAATACAATCATAATCAACACCTCCAATTTGCGCTCCCGGCGCAACCGGGAGAGGTATGCTCCAATACCAGCAAAAACGGCAAAAAAGCAGCGTGGAAACACCAAATTGACTCAGCCAATGAGGTGAAAAAGCACAAAAACCTGCAAAATGTAAAAGATCGCTTGTTTATTTTTCCTTCAGAAAGAATAAAAACCTTCGTTAAGTACATAGCACTGAATAATAGTGGGTGTAGTCCAACATCGATTCATCGCTGGGTCGTGCCGACCGCTCAGAGTCCTATTTATTTGGCAGCTGGTTTTATTTTGAATTTAATCTCATAATACATTCTCTTGCTAATTCATCTGTTATATAGATCCATTTATATAATTTTGAATTAAGTTCGAAAGGATTAGGAATATTAGTATTAGATAGCTCCTTTTCCTTGGCGTGAACAATAGAGTTCCTAAATCTATATAATTCGGTTCCGATTTTTTCAAATTTCCTTTCCGTTATTATTCCTTTATGAAGGCAATAATTTAATAATCTGCTCTTTCTAGGCTGCGTCAAGACTGTTTTCAGTAAATTAATCAACTGATCTTCCTCTTGACGAACACTCAGTTCTTTAATTAATTCTTCATCAGATACGGAAGAATCTAGTCTTAAACATTTTGCTCTTTCAATTAGGGCTTGTTCCATAAAGAACTCAAGTACTCTATAATAAGATAAAAATCTTTGTTCACCCATAGCTGAAGTAGCGTAATTATATAAATTTAGAGGTTCGCATCTATGAAAATCTTTTCGTTTTATGTTTCTTTTTCTTTTGGCTACATTAAAGATTGAATCAGGGTCATCTCTACTAAATAACTCTAAGGGGTCATCATTATTTAATGCAAAACTCTTCAATTGAGCATAAAAAGCAATTGGTTTTAAATAGTAAGAATTTAAGTAAAAGACACCTTTGATAAATTCATTTTTAAAGTCTAATCCGCTTGTAACTTTCATTTTCAATGATGCAAATTCATGAAAGTTATAATAATAGTCAGAATCACGATGAATTGGTTCTGTAAGTAAAACCATCAGCGAAGAAATAGACCCAACCTCAAATTGGGTAGTACCAACTTTAAATTTTAAGGGTTCTGTTTTCCAATCGTCTCCCTCAAACCAACTGTATTCATCACTTTGAATACTAATACAAAACTCAAAGTAAGTTTTAAATCTAATTCCATATGTATCAATATATTTAAAGCTTGGGATCCGGTTTGGCTCTTTTCCATTTATTAATTCTAATAATTGGGATTCATGTATTTTTATTCTTTCTCCAATTAAAGGGATTGGGATTTCAATCATATTTCGCTCCAATCTTAATTTATTACCATGTTCATCATGGACTAAATTTAAGTAGGATTCCAAATCGTAGTATTCTTCTATGAATTCCTGTATCGTCATTATTTCATTTTAAACTTTCTGCCAACGTGTTATTTACGAATGTTTATTGCAACATTCGTAAATGCCAAATTTGGAACATGCGTAAAAACTGCCATATAGGGTTGTTTACGAAGATCTATCAAATCCGGATGCAGTGGTGGAAACGCGTATAATCCATCAGTATCAGGGTTCTGCGGCAAATATAACCATAATTTAGATAAAAAAGGAATATCTTTTGTTAAATCAGTGGTTTTCTGCAGTGTCAGTACCTCCGGTCCCGCATGGTTGGGGATGCGGGGGTGGTGGTGCCGGAAGATTTTTTATTGCTGCGCCGGCCGACCTCACGGGGTGGGGAAGCAACCGCTTTTTCTTCCTGACGGAGGAGTTGCTCAAAATCGAGCAGCTCTTTTTCGATCCTTTCCTGTTCTGCTTTCATCTCCTCAGGTGTGGAGGTGTATTGCGAGATGGCCCGGTTGCCGGGGTTGCCGGTTTTGTAGATCTCACCGTTATAGCTCCGCTTCCGGAAGAAATCATCCACCGTCTCGGTGACGCGGTTGTTGAGGGCGGAGGCCATCAGGGGCATCCGGCGGGTGTAGGGTTCCAGCTCACCATAGGGAACCCAGAAGAGGGGATAGCGGGTATCGGCGGAGGCATCATCGTTCTGCCGGAAGAGGATGGGGCAGAGGGCCACAGGCTGCACCCGGAAGGCCGATGTGGCGGTGTCGAAGTAGTAGGCTTCCTTCAGATAGTAGCCCAGCACCTCGTTGGAGGGCACGTCGGCATCGTTCACCGTGATCACGCCGTTCTCCGTTTCATGGTAGATGCCAAAGCGATCGACCAGATCCGGGAAGCGGATCCGGTACTCCCCGGTGAACTCCTCACGGCCGTCGAGGTACTCATACGCCCGGATGCGATCTTCCTGCAGCAGCCGGAAGATCATGGCAAAGAGATTGCGCTGACCCCCTGCGGGTGTGGAGGGATGATAGAGCGGGGCATTGGCCTCCTTTCTGAGGTCGATATAGCGATAGATGATGCGCGACCAGCGGGCATCGGCAATCTCCTCTTCGATGTTTGGTCGGTTTTCCCGGATGGCAGGGGATACAGATGCTTGCCGCTCCTGCTGCCGTCGCTGCTCTATCCGTTCCCGTGCCGTTGTTTGCGGGTAGAGTGCCGTTACCTGCGCTACTAAAATGAGTAGAATAAATATTGTCCTGGTTGTCATATCTTTTTAGTGTTCAGCTTATCGCTTACATCTTACAGCTTATCGCTTACAGCTTACAGCTTATCGCTTACAGCTTACAGCTTATCGCTTACAGCTTACAGCTTATAACTTATAACTTATCGCTTACAGCTTACAGCTTATAGCTAATAACTTACAGCTTTTTAATCAATTCACTCTCAGTTCCATTACCGCAATTTCGCGCTCCGTACCATCGGGGCCGGCGGCGCGCACACCGGAGATGTAGAAGTAGCTGCCACGGGTGAGCCGCCGGATCTGCTCCCGCTGTCGCTCCGAGAAGCGGCTGCCGTCCGATACCTCGGGGATGGCATTGCCCATGGAATCAAAGAACACGGTGCGGAAGCTTCTCACCTGAAAAGGTACGTGGAGGATGCCGTCGTCAATGGCGGCTTTGAGGCCGTCGCTTTGCAGCAGGGCTGCCTTCGGGATGTTGCCTCCTTTCCGCATCACCGGGTTGCCCCCCGCATCGCGATATTCGATATAGGGGGTGGGGTCGGGGAGGGTGCGCACCCGGAAGGTGTGCGTCGCCACCCTGCGTGCCTCACCACCCGCCGTGCGTGCCGAGACGGTGATCACCGCCTCGCTGCCCGCCGTCGAGGGACGGGCCACCCAGAGGTTGTCGCGGCGGCTGAGGGTGCCGTTGGTCATCACGGCGCTCACCTCCTGCGGTGCGACCCCCGGCACCGAGATGCTGACTTCATTGTCGATGCCGGCATAGAGCACGTTCATCAGCGTGGGGGCGACGGTGGCCATCGGCTCAATAACTGTATAGCTGCTGCTGAAGTCGCGCCGTGTGACGCTGCCGTCACTGCCGGTCATCTCCACATACCCCTCCACCGGGAAGGTGCCGCTGCGCGGCGCCGACAGCGAGAAGGAGCCATCGTCGCCGGCTGTCAGCGCCTGACCCTGCACCACAATGTGCGGACGGCGGGTGCTGTCCTCCGCCGCGAGGATCACCCGTGCGTTGTAACTTCCGCCCTGCAGTACCGTCTCCGACTCGGGGATCAGCCAGGCGTTGAGCCTGTTCAGCCGGAAGTCGCTCCTGTCCACGCTCTGGAGGAGCGATGCCAGCGCCTCTCCCTCCGAGAGGCGGATGTCGTTCTCAATCTTGGTGAGCAGCGTG
>JAHDQF010000043.1 GCA_018433945.1 Proteiniphilum sp.
CGGACCTGGATGATTACCTGCAATCCATGCTCCGACGAAAGCCCTTACCCGCAGAAGCTCAATTCAAGCATTTCATATATGAATCCCCTCAGGAAAATCATTTTTTATTTTTTTTGTCTATCGTAACTGATTAAAAATCAATGACAAATTTTTGACAAAATTGCCCTTTTCGGGGTTTTCGGAGCTGACTCAGATATTGATTATTTAATGACAAATTCACCCTCGACCACGTCGCTGCTTTTGTATCCGTACCGGACTGCTTTGATACGGATTGAATGGGTACCTTTGGATAAGTGCAATGGGCCATTGTATAACTTCCAATGGGGGTTATCTCCCGTCTCGGTGGTATAAACGATGGATGCACCGTGTGTAGGGCAATGAAAGGAAAGTGTCATCGGGGCTGAAAAGCTTCCCCCTGTCCGGTAATTTTTAGAGCCCCTGTCTTCTTTTGCATTGACAATGAAATATGGGTTGTCAGTTACCGGCTGTATTCCTCCCGGCCACATCTGTTCAATCATTTCGGGTTCATTCATATGTCCCATGTCTCCTGTCTCCATCGTCCATTGTTTTTGCTGCCTGCGCATCTCATCCAGCACCTCTTTATATTTTGGATCATCGGCCAAGTTAGTCAGTTGATACGGATCTGCATTTACATCATATAACTCTTCTGCAGGTCGTTTGTCAGCCATCCATTGCTTTTGAAAAACATTCAGTTTGTTTTCGGCATCAAGCCGCATTACCTCCTGCATGATTGGCATCCGGTTCAGATAGGGTACCCAGATATGAAAGGGTTCGTTGGGATAGAAATTACGAATGTATAAGTAATCTTTGTTTCGGACAGAACGGATCATATCATAGGATTCATCCACTCTGTCACGGGCGGCAAACACATAGCTGCGAGGCTCTTTTTTCTGGTCTCCCAGAAAAGCTTCTCCTTGCATATGGACAGGAACTTTCACACCGGCCAGGGAGAGAACGGTAGGACCAAAGTCAATGGAACTGATCAATTCGTTGTTCACCGAACCCGGTTTCAGATGTTTCGGCCATCGAATGATTAAAGGGATATTCAATCCCGAATCGTATAACCAGCGCTTGGCACGGGGAAGTCCATCCCCATGATCTCCCCAGAAAAAGACAATGGTATTGTCAGCCACTCCCTCCTTCTCAAGTTCATCCAGCAGTCTGCCCACAAATGCATCCAGCAGGGCTATGTTGTCATACATTTTTGCGATGTTGCGACGAACAATCTCTGTGTCGGGATAATAAGGGGGAACTACTACTTTCGAGGGATCAGTTTTTACATTGCTGATGTCCCAGTTCTGACTTTCATGGGTTCCGGTATAATTGAACACAGCAAAAAAAGGTTGATTTTTATCCGGTCTGTTTTTATAATGTGCGGTTTTACTGCAATCATCCCAAATGCTCTCAGGTACCGGATCTTTTGCGAATTGATAGTCGGTTTTGCTGTTGTTGGTGCAATAGTAACCGGCTGCCCGCAAGTATTCCGTAAATGTTTTCACATAATGGGGAGGAACGGCAGTAAATTCAATCGGGTTGTCCACAGATCTGCGATAGCTCGTTGTACGCATGTGCATGCATCCAATGGAAGTCTGGTACATGCCTGTGATCATTCCGGCACGGACGGGCGCACTGATTGCAGCAGTGGTGAAAACATTGGTAAAACGGGTACCCTGCGACGCCAGTTGATCGATGTGGGGTGTCTGGGCCAATGGATCGCCATAACAACCCAGGTGGGGACTCAGATCTTCGGTTGATATCCAGATAATATTGGGTTTTTGTTCCTGAATTTCATGGGTACCTGTTTGTGCCAGGGACGACAAACATGAAGTGAGGGCTACGGACAATAAGCCTGACACTTTTTTTAATGGATTGACCATATTCATCTGTTTTTAATCTTAAAGTGGTTTAATTCCCCGACCTTGGGGTCGGGAACATATAATAAAGTCCATTTGATACCTCGAGGTATGCCTCGGGATTATTCATTGTTTTCCGGGCATGGTGCCCCTGATATTGCTATTTCCATTTTTTAAAGGTTCACCGGTTTCTCTGTCAAACCAGTCTTTTGTCAGATTCTCAGGCATTGTATCAGCCGTCTCTTGCTGCCAATTCTGGAATAATCTTCTTAATTCAGTCAATTGTTTTTGATATCGGGGGTGCGAAGCCACATTGATAATCTGCAAAGAGTCTTTTGACAGATCATAAAACTCATCTGCAGGTCGGGGGGTCATAAAAATATCTGCCTGAGCCGCCGTGAGCATTCCTTGATCTCTGACCCTATTCAGTGATTTTTGGGTTGGCGATATTTTAGAGTCAGCCGGGCCTCCATTGGGTAAGTTTGGCCTTCCATTGAATACATACAGATACTCTTTGGTTCTGACCATTCTTTCATAAGCTTCATAATCATGCCAGTTATGTTCTGCATAGACCGCTTTTCTAATTTCGGCAGACGGGTTGTCCAGGATTGCTGAGAAACTTAATCCCTGCATATCATTGGGTATTTCAACACCGGCAAGTTCCAATAATGTGGGAGCAATATCAATGGAACTGATTAAACTGTTTGAAACGCTTCCTTTCTGTTTCATTCCCTTGGGCCATGATACAATAAATGGTGTTTTCATTCCACTGTCATAAACCCTTGTTTTGCATCGGGGAAAAGGACGGCCATTGTCCGCCATGATGATCATGATGGTATTATCAAAAACACCCTGCCTTTCCAGTTCCTTCCTGACTTCCCCCACATAATAATCAAACCGGGCTATTTCATTATAATACGAAACAATATCACCGCGCGTTTCGGGGGTGTCGGCAAAGTATAAGGGAACCTCCACTTCGTCCGGATCATGACTGATGAAAAAATCGTCCGCTCCCCATGGACGATGCGCATCATGAGATGCCAGCCATAAAAAGAATGGTTTGTCTTGTTCACGTTCTTTGAGAAAACGTACCCAATTCAGTTCACCCCCGTCCCCGTTATCATACCCGTTATTATCCGTATAACGGTCGAAAGCTTTGTAAACGGAAGGTCCCATATGCCATTTACCGGCCTGTGCAGTGTAGTAATTATGCTGTTTCAATAATAAGGGAAACGGAATTTCAGTTTCGGGTAATGGTGTATGTAATTCCGCGGCCCCGGTTGAATGAGGATATTTCCCGGTAATAATGCAACATCTGCTGGGACTGGAAGAGCTTGCTACCAGAAAAGCATTGTCAAAACGCATGCCTTCCTTCGCCAGTCTGTCAATATTGGGTGTTTTCACTACTTTATTTCCATAGCAACCCATATCATCAACACTGACATCATCCGCAATAATGAGTACGATGTTGGGTTTTTCTTTTGCTTTGCTCGTTGCATAGTAAAACAGGCAAATACTCGCGAGCAAAAAGAATTTCTTTTTCATATAATTTTCTTAATTTGATTGATTCTTTATGGATACTTCATTACCCCACCAATTGTTTCCCGGGTCAAAATCTTCGGAAAGAAACTCCAGCCGTTGCTTTTCCAGTTGAGGCATGAGTACCGTACGAACCCGCTCCAGGTATTCTTTTTCCAGTACTTCATTGTATTCGGGATCTTTTTCCGGAAATCGGGCACCCAATTCTCTAAGGTATGCAAAAAGCTGTTGGCTGAGTTGTTTGGTCAGTTCCGGGTTTTCTGCCGACACATCGGTGGTTTCCTCAAGGTCGGTTCTCAGGTTATACAACTCTTCTCTCCCGTCTTCGTAATAATGTATCAGTTTCCAGTCGCCCAGCCGGA
>JAHDQF010000009.1 GCA_018433945.1 Proteiniphilum sp.
CAACCGCAACTCCGGCTGATTTAGCTCAGCAAGCGATTTAAAGTTGTCACGGTAATAGAACAGCATCTGCTCTTTCCGGCTGTCCATCTCCACTGTGGGTGCTCTTTCAATATCCACTAGCTCCAGGATCTCCTTGGGAGGCGTCTGGAAAGTAATCTTCTCCTGTGATTGTATCATCGTTGTTGTCATAAACAATAAAAAGATGTATAACAGATTAAGGATTCTCATTTGAAATAATTTTTGTGGGTTCTTATTGTACTTTGTGAAAAAGGGTAGCTGTTGCCTGAGCCGTGGGCATTACCACCATATCGTTGATGTTCACGTGTGGGGGGCGGGTGACAACAAAATGGATGCACTCAGCGATATCGCCGGCAACCAGATTTTCAAAACCCTCATACACCTTGCCTGCACGTGCTGCATCGCCATAAAAGCGTACCAGGGAAAACTCTGTCTCCACCGCCCCGGGGCATATCTGTGTCACCCTGATACCATGGGGAAGCAAATCGATGCGCATACCCTTGGTGAGGGCATCCACTGCATGTTTGGTGGCACAATAGACATTTCCATTGGGATAAACCTCTTTGCCGGCGATTGATCCGATGTTGATGATCTGACCCCTTCCGCGGGCCACCATGCCGGGCGTCACGGCACGAGTGACATAAAGTAACCCTTTCACATTGGTATCGATCATCCGGTTCCAGTCGTCGCTATCCCCTTCATGCAGGGCGTTCATACCGGCAGCCAGACCGGCATTGTTAACCAGTATATCGATTTTTTGCCACTCCTCAGGCAGGGAACCCAGAGCTATCTTTACCGCCTGCTCATCACGCACATCAAAACAGCGCGGAAGTACCCGAACATTTAACTGCTCCAGTTTGTTTTTCAGTTGATGCAGGCGTGCTTCACGACGTCCGGTAATGATCAGGTTGATACCCTCTTCTGCCAGCTTAAATGCGGTGGCTTCGCCGATACCGGCAGTGGCGCCGGTAATAAGTGCAATTTTTGACATAACAATTTTTTTTTGCTTTTTGATTGATTGATCAAAAATAGCCAAAAATAATGGTCAGGAAGTAGATAATCTAAAAAAAAAAGTAATTTTACACTCGCAAATCGCATCCACATGAAAGAAGATAGTTTTGTCACTGTAAAGAGATTCAATTTCCCGGCTGATGCCACCATCGTCCAGACCTATATGGAGATGAGAGGGATAGCGTTCTATATGAAGAACATGATATCCAACCGGCTGGCCTACACCCTGGGTGATATTGAGATGCAGGTGAAACGGTCTGATTACGATCGGGCCAAAGAGGCACTGATTGAGGGAGGATTTGCCAAACCGGAAGATTTTCAGTAACTTCCCGACCAAAACATTACTTATGAATGAACAGGGAGAAAAAGAACGTAACAACCTGCACTTCAAATATATCCTGGTAGGGACACTGATTCTGCTGGGTCTGATTATCTTCAGGTACGCCCGCCCCTATATGAGCGGTTTTCTTGGGGCCGCAACGCTCTATGTGATTGTCAGCGGTCAGCAGCGATCGCTGACCCAGAAATATCGATTGCCTAAATCACTCAGTGCACTGCTGATTATGCTGGAGGTCTTGATCTTCATATTGATTCCGCTCACAGGATTGACACTCCTGGTGATTGACACCTTTTCCGGAATTACCATTGATCCGCAGGTGATTCTCGATAACGTGAACGCATTCATCCTCTCGCTGGAGGAGCGGTTGGGTTTCAACCTCTTCACTCCCGGTAACCTGTCAGGACTTCCCAAATTAGGCACCGATTTACTGCAAATTCTGGGTAACAGCATCTACTCTTTCGTGATCAACGTCATCGTCATCCTGTTCGTATTGTATTATATGCTCTTCAGCAATGATGAGTTTGAGAAGTCGATCCGGGAAATTCTACCTTTCAAAGAGGAAAACAAGCAAATTCTGGCCGAAGAGACCCGTCTCATCATCCAGGCCAATGCCATCGGCATCCCGTTGATGGCGATTATCCAGGGTCTTTTCGCCTACCTGGGCTATCTGATATTCGGCGTGGAAAGCGCACTACTTTATGCGATCCTTACTGCTTTTTCCACTATCCTGCCCCTGGTGGGGACAATGATTGTCTGGGTACCTCTCAGCATCAGCCTGCTCATTGGCGGCGACATTGTGAACGGCGTCGGTTTAGCCACCTACGGCATGTTCATCATTGGCGGTGTGGACAATGTGGCCCGTTTCCTGCTACAGAAAAAGCTGGCGGATATCCATCCGCTGATCACCGTTTTTGGCGTAATAATTGGCATACCGATGTTCGGTTTTTGGGGAATTATTTTCGGCCCGTTACTGCTATCACTCTTCATCCTCTTCTTCAACATGTACCGCCATGAGTATGTGAAGGGTTCAAAAGCAGAACCCCGTGTCACCACCCGGATAAAAGCCAGGAAGGTATCAATACCGGGATACAAACCAAACAAAACAAAAAAAAAGAAGATTCATGTTCCCAAAAGTGAATAATCCGGGCCATTTACTGCTCATCATCATTCTCTTTTTGTTTTTATGGGGTTGTCATTCCGGGAAAAAGGGGGAACAACATGTTGCTCCAAACGACCATTACATCCGCGTGGAGCTTCGCCACGCAAAAGGGTTCCAGATCGATCGGTCAAATGATCATACCAGGGTGACCATTCTCAACCCATGGTCGAAAGGAGATGAACCCTACGCCGTATATTACCTCTACCATACACTGCCGGATAAACTACCCCCAGATGGCATCACCATGCAGATCCCGGTAACGTCGCTGGTGGTGAACAGCTTCTCCTACTTTGAGTTTCTCTCACTGCTAGGTGAAACGAATGCCATCAAAGGGGTAACAGACGGATACCGCATCTACAACCCCCAAATATTGGAGAAAATGAAAAAAGGAGAGATCCGCGACATGGGTGACCCTTTTCAGCCCAACCTGGAGAAGGTGATGAGCGTGAACCCAGGAGCAGTGATCAACTCAGCATATGCCCAGATAGATAGTTACAGTGAGCGACTCACTCAGGCAGGTATACCGGTCATCTACTCACTGGAATGGATGGAAAATGAGCCCCTGGCAAGAGCAGAGTGGATCAGAATGATCGCGGCCTTTTTCAACAAAGAGAAACTGGCCGACTCGCTCTTTTCCGATATTGAACAACGATATCATTTTGTCCGCAACAAAATTCCCGCTCATCCACAACGACCCTCGGTGCTGTCAGGCGATAATTTCCAGGGAACATGGTACCTACCCGGCGGAAAAAGCTTTAATGCGGCCCTCTTCAGGGACGCCGGCCTGGCATATCGTTATAGCGACCACCGAGAGAGCGGGAGCATTGGCCTGGACATAGAATCGATCCTGACACAGTTCGCAGGGGCTGATTTCTGGTTCGGATGCGAGGCCGACAGCTATGCCGAACTGGCAGAGAAAGATGCCAAATATCTCCTGTTGAACGCCGTGAAGAGAAAAAAGGTGTTCAACAACCACAACCGAACCACACCGGCCGGGGGAAATGATTATTTCGAGAGTGCGGTTGCACATCCCGACCTGCTGCTCTCCGACCTGATAAAGGCGGTCTATCCCGAAGCCCTGCCGGACTATTCATTCACCTATATCAAACCGCTTGAGAAGGAGCCTTTCCGTGAATAACAAACCAGCCATATTCCTGCTCTTGTTGCTGCTGTTTGTTGCGCTGTTCATCACCGACATCTTCACCGGCAATGCATCCATCCCTGTTGAGGAGGCCTGGCAAGCGCTGCTGGGTCGTTCAGATGATCCGATCAGCCTGGAGATCATCCGTAACTACCGTCTGCCGAAAGCGATCACAGCGGTCATAGCCGGCGCAGCGCTCTCACTCTCCGGCTTATTGATGCAAACACTTTTCCGCAATCCGCTGGCCGGCCCTGATGTGCTGGGGGTGAGTGCCGGTGCGGGACTGGGTGTGGCACTGCTCACCATGCTGAGCGGCACAGCGGTCTATCCTTTTCTTTCCGCACTGGGCAGCATGGCTCCTGTGATCGCTGCCGTGGCGGGCGCCACCGGTGTGATGCTGCTGATCCTCAGCGTCTCAGCACGCATCAAGGACTCCATCACCATCCTGGTGCTGGGAATGATCTTTGGTTACGTAGCCAGTGCGCTGGTAACCATCCTGCAGAGCTTTGCCGACCCGGACTCACTCAAGCTGTTTGTCACCTGGACCTTCGGTAGCTTAGGGGGAGTGACCTGGCAGAAGATGCCGATATTGCTCTCCCTCTTTCTGATAGGGGTGTTGATCTGTTTCACACTGGTAAAAGCATTGAACAGCCTGCTATTGGGTGAACATTATGCGGTGAGTGGCGGGTTGAATATCCGGCTGACACGTCTTTGGATCATCGCCACCGCCTCACTCATCACGGGAGCGGTAACCGCATTCACTGGTCCCATTGCCTTTGTAGGGGTGGTTATTCCTCACTTTGCAAGGGCATTCTTCGGTACTGTCAACCACCGTACCATCCTGCCGGCTACCCTGCTACTGGGCAGCATCCTGATGCTGCTGTGCGACATCCTCTCACAGATTCCCATCGCCCATCGCACCCTTCCAATCAACGCCGTAACAGCGCTTTTTGGTGCCCCCATGATTGTATGGATCGTGTTGAAAAGGAAGAAATTATAACGGTGAGATATGGTGATGTCACGTTTTTATACTATGGCACAGTTTTTGTCATACAACAGAAAACGTTCATATTTCAAACACGTTATTTTTTTCACAACAGGAGGTTTTCAAAAATAAATTCTATATTTGTAATGAATATAGCTGTAAAAAGAAGGAAGGAACAAAGAAAATGGATAACAATTTTTCTCAACGGGTCAGGGAGATCATAGCATATAGCCGCGAGGAAGCAGGACGGCTCCAGAACAATTACATCGGACCGGAACATCTGATGCTCGGTATTCTTCGTGATGGAGACGGACTGGCGATACAGGTACTACAGGATTTCGACATCGACCTGCAGAAGCTAAAAGAATATATTGACTCACAGATACGTACCATCCAGGAGCCTTACGACGGCACCAGTGAAGTGGTGATCAATAAAAATACGGAAAAAGCGTTAAAAATGAGCATACTGGAGGCAAGGCTCACCAAAAGCAAGGAGACCGACTCCGAACATATCCTGCTGGCACTGCTCAAGGAAAAGAACACGCTGATCAATGATATCCTCACCAAGTTTCAGCTGGGCTATTCCAGTGCTTTTCTCTATGTGAAAAGCATTCTTGAAAACGGGTCTGAATTGAGTGAAAGTGATTCTCCAATCTCAGGAGCAAACTTCACCGACGATGATGAGGAGATGGACGATAAATCATCCTTCAACCCCGGCGGGGGGCAAAGTACCTCATCTCACTCCAGGGCCAATGCCTCCGATACTCCTGTATTGGATAATTTCGGCACCGACATCACACGCGCAGCGCTGGAAAACCGGCTCGACCCAGTGGTGGGGCGCGAGAAAGAGATCGAACGAATTGCTCAGATCCTCAGTCGCCGTAAGAAAAACAACCCGGTGCTGATTGGTGACCCTGGTGTGGGTAAATCGGCTATCGTGGATGGCCTGGCCCTGCGGATCACCCAGAAAAAGGTATCGCGGGCACTGTTCGACAAGCGGGTGATCGCACTCGACATGGCATCGATTGTTGCCGGAACCAAGTATCGCGGTCAGTTTGAGGAACGCATCAAGGCAATCCTGAATGAGCTGTCAAAGAACCCCAACATCATTCTCTTTATCGATGAGATCCACACCATCGTGGGCGCCGGTGGTGCAGCCGGGTCACTCGATGCGGCCAACATGCTGAAGCCGGCGCTGGCAAGAGGGGAGATACAGTGCATTGGAGCTACCACACTGGATGAATACCGCAAGAACATTGAAAAAGACGGGGCACTGGAACGCCGTTTTCAGAAGGTGATCGTCGATCCCACCTCAGCGGAGGAGACCCTGCAGATCCTGCGCAACATCAAGGAGCGATATGAGGAACATCACAACGTACGTTACACCGACGAGGCGCTGCAGGCGTGTGTGAAGCTGACCGACCGTTACGTCTCGGACCGCACTTTCCCCGACAAGGCGATTGATGCCCTGGATGAAGCAGGGGCTAGGGTGCACATCACCAACATCGTGATCCCGGAGACCATAGAGCGCCTTGAGGCCGAACTAAAAGAGGTGGAACAGCAGAAGACCGACGCGGTAAAAGCACAGAAATATGAGCTGGCGGCAAGCTACCGCGACAAACAACGGCAGCTGCTGCTGGCACTGGAAGCAGAAGAGGAGCGTTGGCAGAAAGAGATCAAAGAGAAACCCGAGTTGGTGGATGAGGAGATGATTGCCGAAGTGGTGGCCATGATCTCAGGCGTACCGGTACAACGCATTGCACAGGCCGAGGGACAACGGTTACTGGAGATGCGACAGAAGCTGAAGGAGAAAGTGATTGGCCAGGATGAGGCGGTGGATAAGATCGTGAAAGCAATCCAACGCAATCGTGTGGGGTTGAAAGATCCCAACAAGCCCATCGGCACGTTCATGTTCCTGGGACCCACCGGTGTGGGGAAGACACATCTGGCCAAGAAGCTGGCCGAGTTCCTGTTCGACTCCCCAGAGAATCTGATTCGTGTTGACATGAGCGAATATATGGAGAAGTTCAATGTCTCCCGTCTGGTGGGAGCCCCTCCGGGATATGTGGGTTATGAAGAGGGGGGACTGCTCACAGAGAAGGTACGGCGGCGTCCCTACTCGGTGGTGCTGCTCGATGAAATTGAGAAAGCACATCCCGATGTGTTCAATATCCTGTTGCAGATCCTGGATGAAGGTCATATCACGGACAGTCTTGGGCGGAAGATCGATTTTAAGAATACGATCCTGATCATGACATCGAACATCGGCACACGACAACTAAAAGATTTCGGTCGTGGTATCGGGTTCAACACCAATAATAGTGTGAGTGATACCGAATATTCGCGCAGCGTGATCCAGAAAGCATTGAACAAAGCGTTCGCACCCGAGTTTCTGAACAGGGTGGACGACATCGTGATGTTCGACCAGCTGAGCCGCGAGTCGATCTACAAGATCATTGATCTGGAGTTGCAAGGACTTTACCAAAGGATTGGCGATCTGGGTTACAAGGTGGAGCTTACCGAACCTGCAAAAGAGTTCATTGCTAACAAAGGCTACGATGTGCAGTTTGGTGCACGCCCCCTCAGGAGAGCCATACAGAAATATATCGAGGATGAGATGGCTGAACAGATCCTTCGTTCCGGCATGAAAGAGGGTGAAACCATCCGGGTTGATTTCGACAGTGAGAAGCAGCAGATTGTAATGCGAGTGGAGGAAAAAGTAAATGAATCATAACAAGAAAATGAAAATAGAGGTATGGACAGACATCATGTGTCCCTATTGCTATATCGGCAAAATACATTATGAAAAAGCGCTTCAGCAGTTCGACCATGCCGACGAGGTGGAGCTCGAATGGAAAGCGTTTCAGCTGAACCCCAATCTGCCCGGTAAAGGACAAGGTTATCCGGTGAAAGAATACCTGGTAAACAGCGTAGGATACCCTGAAGAGGGAATTGAGAGCATGTTTGCCCACATCAGGAAGCTGGCCGATCAAGCAGATGTACCGTTCAATCTGCCCAATTCGGTCGCGGCCAATACCCGCGATGCACACCGGCTGATTAAGCTGGCCGCAACAAAGGGGTTGGATTCTGTCGTGGTCGGGAAACTCGGCAAAGCCTATTTTGAGGAAGGCAAAGACTACAGCGACTGGGAGCTGCTCGTGTCAATCGGCAAGGAGGCCGGTCTGGAAGAAGAAGAGGTTCGACGGATGCTGGAAAGCGATGATTTCAGGTACGAGATCGTACAGGATATGCAGGAGGCTGCCAACCTTGGGTTCGATACCGTACCTACTTTTCTGATGGACAGAAGGCAGGCCATTATAGGCTCCGAGCCGGTGGATCTGTTTGTGAAGGTGTTGAATAAGGCGTACGACGACTGGAAGAACCGCACTGAAAAAGAAAAAGAGCTGGAATTTACCATCGGTAAATCGTGCAGCGCAGATGGCACCTGTGAGATTTGAACTTTTAAAGAAGCCAATCCATGGAATACTTGCGGATCGACCCCACCGATACAGCCAGTTGGAACAGTGTTTGGAAATTATATGAGGAGAGCTTTCCCGAAGCAGAACGGCGAAAGAGGAATGATCATCTGCGCGCATGCGGTGATGATCGCTTTTTCCCGTTGTCCGCATGGGAAGGTGGGGCGTTAATCGGACTGATGTTTTTCTGGGAGTGGAATTCATACCGTTATCTGGAGCATCTGGCAATCTCCCCGCGGCTCCAGGGTCAGGGATATGGATCTGAGATACTGCGTTATCTGCGCGACTCGGAGCACACCATCATCCTGGAGATCGATCCGCTGGTGAATGAGTTATCGGTTCGCAGGCTTCAGTTTTACGAACGAGCAGGCTTCACCCTCACCCCCTACCGTTTCGTGCATCTGCCTTATCGGCTTGAGGCAGCACCCCAGGAACTGCTGATTTTGAGTTATCCCGACATGATCACAAAAGAGCAGCACAATGATTTCCTGCGCTTTGTGAATGAAGCGGTGATCCGGTATTGTGAAAGGGCTTGATTCTGATAACGCGATGCGAATGCCGGCGAGGCAAAATTACGTGAACGCAGTGAACGAATCACGTGAGTGTAACGAGCGAATAATGTGCAAAGCACAAATAAAATAAAACGAGCAACACAAATGAATCAGGGATTTAAAATGGAACGCATGATCCGGAGCACCTGATTGATCATGATTTTTTCCCGTTTTGATCGGGGGAACATGGGATAAACAATCACCGTTACGGAATCATCGTCGTCCATCTTCAGATACCCTCCCAATCCCCAGGAAGTCATTCTGGCATCTGTCCTGAATTTAAGAATTTGATTTTTTCTGTCAGAAAAAGAGATGATCCATTGTCTGTCGACTCGCTGCAACACCTCATCAAAAGGGTGTTTTGTGCGACCTTTGAACTGGAACACCGCCTTTTTCTGTCCCTTGAAAGCGGGAGGATTCAGGTTATTGGACTCCATATAATCCAGACGCCGGGAGAAGTAGAGGGTAATGATACCTGGAGGTATCATCCCGACAATGAAGAAGGCCAATGCTGCCTGCCATAGCTCCACACGCAGTCCCCAAAGAAAAAACAGCACGGCAGATACCCCAATGAAGAAAACCAGAAAAATGGATACCCAGTAGCAAAATAATCGTAAGGTAAATCTCATGGCTATTAATCTTTGTTTAATGCACCTGCGGCATGGTGAGTTCTTCGGTAATACGGATATCTTTAAATCCCATATCTTTCAATAGCGAAGTGATCGCAATTTTCGCCTGATCAGTGGCATCGGTGTAGATACCCTGTGCAATGGCATCGCGGATCATGACATCTTTCTCTCTGGCGAGCGCTTCATTGTAATCCGATATTTTTATGGGATTGAACGCATTCTCGCTTTCGTTATACACCTCAACCGATTTTTCATCGATGACCGTATCCAATATCCGGGGTTGTGGAATGGAGACGTGCACAGTGGAATCGTTCTCCACATTCACCTTTATCCGGTTGAAATCCACACCCGCCTTAATGTAACCGTTGTATTTCAACAGGAAATATTTCTCGGTCATGGGTACATTGATATTCAGGATCTTCATGTAATCCCTGTACCCGATCACACCGGTATAATTGTGTTTCACCAATGCCAATTCCTGCAGGTACGAAATTCGGCTCATCACGGTAGAACTGTCATACCCTCGTTCTTTTTCTGCTCCTGTGTTATGCACCAAAAGAACTACGGCCAGGATTACCGTGGTAAGAAAGAAAAAAAGGGTGGACAGCGTTATTTTTCTCATACAATATTTTTAATTTTCTTCAAAGTGATATATGCCTGTTAATATACAATTCATCAGTTAATAATCAGTTTCTCCTTTTACATCGTTACATCGACTTCGTCTTCACAAAAATAATCATAATGTGATTAGAAAAAAGAATCTGACCATTTATTTCTTTCAAATGCACCGATCTGGCGACCCATTACGCAATAAAAATTTTTTATCTTTGAGTAAAATTAGCGAATTGCAGACTTTCATTACAAAACAGGCTGATAATTTGCCCACAATGAAAAAATGATGTTAATTTGTTTTTTCCTTAGAAGGACCAAATCCGGAAAATGAATGGACTCGGTTGATATACATTGGAAAAAATTCTTAGAAAATGGAGACGAGCAGTCATTTTCCATCATCTACAACCATCATGTGGACGACCTCTTCTCCTATGGAATCGGTCTAGGCTTTCAGAAGGAAACATGCAAAGATGCCCTGCAGGATATCTTCTATAAACTCTACATCACAAAAGAAAAGCTGCATCATGTGGAAAATATCACTGCCTATCTTTTCAAGACCTTCAAACATCGCCTTATTGATCTGAGCTTAAAAAACAGGAGTGGAGAAAACATTGAATCTTATTCCGAGTCCTTTACCACCCATGTTTCCATGCTGGATGATATGATTGACAGTGAAAACAGTGTATTGATCAAACAAAAAGTCGAATCCATGTTGAACAGCTTAACCCCAAATCAGCGGGAAGTGGTCTATCTGAAGTATATGACCGGATTACAACACAGAGAGATAGCCGAAGTTCTGGGTATTCATGAGGAGTCGGCCCGAAAACTGCTGTACAGAGCCATGGAGAAACTACGCAAATATGCTTCTACGGAAGATCTTCCGGAAAAAATCCTTCTTTTGATCTTGCTTTTACACTTATGATCATCTTATCGACCTTTCCCTGAAAAGAACTTTCCAGGCTTTGAATGTTAAATTTATCACTTTTTTATTTATTTGTGTCCACGAATTCAACAAAATATTGTCATTACTAAAACGGTTTACTGTGAACAATAAACATCACCCTTCCCGGAAAGAAGATCAATTTCTTCACAATGAAGAGTTTATCAGCTGGAGGCTTTTTCAGACGAAAGAGCTGGACGATTACTGGAACAATTTCAGGGCCAGAAATCCGCACTTGGAGAAAGCCCTGCAGGAAGCGATCAGGCAATTTGATGCCGTAGAAATAAACAGGTATCGTTTGGATGAAAAAGATAGGAATGAAGTGTACCATACGGTCATTCGTAACGCTAAACGCTACAAGAGACGCAGATTGACAGAGAGAATAAGCGCTGTTGCTGCAGTTTTATTGATAGGCATCCTCTCGCTTCTGTTTATCACGCAGATGAAAGAAGGCAACGGAGTTATGCTGCCGGAAGGGGATGAAATCATCGTAGGGGAAACACTCCCGGAAGAAGAGATCTTGCTTATCTCAGCCGGCAGGAAAATAAACTTAGCCGGTAACGCACATATCGGACTCACTGAAGATGGGAAAGCACTTGTGGCAGACAGCACCTCTTCGCCAAAAGAGTTGTTGCTGGCCAGAACGGAGCTAAACAGGCTGGTGGTGCCCTACGGTAAACGATCCAACCTGACGCTCTCCGACGGCACGGAAGTTTGGCTCAACTCGGGAACCGAACTGGACTTCCCGTCTGAGTTCAGCGGAAAAACACGTGAGATCCACGTCAACGGTGAGATTTACATCGAGGTAGTCCACAACAGCAAAGTGCCATTTATCGTTCATACAAAGGATATGGATATTCTCGTACAGGGAACTTCTTTCAATATCTCCGCTTACAGGGATGACATCCGAAAGACCGTTGTGCTGGTAGAGGGCAAAGTAAAGATAGAGAGCGGATCGACAGTGATAGCCGAATTATTGCCGAATGAAAAAGTTGACATCACCGAAAACAATATCCTGAAAGAGCGGGTCGATGTGTCGGAATATATCAGCTGGAGAAAAGGCATACTGGAGTTTAACAATACCCCCATGTCTGAGATTCTGAAGAAAATAGGGCGCTACTATAACGTGCAGTTCGAAGGAACAGCAGACATTCCTTTAAATAAACAAACCTGCTCCGGAAAACTTTTCCTGTCGAATAACCTGGATAGTGTGATGACCTCCGTTTCCATCCTTTCCTCCACTGTCTATAAAAGAGAGAACAACACGATACAAATAACTAAAAAACAGTTGCCTATGAAATAAATGCCTTATTTAAAAATGTCAGGAAATAGATCGGACAATGCTGTCACATTGCCCGATCAGACGAAAATTAATTTACAATTTATCCTTACGTATGTAAACTAAATTCACAACAAATGTATGAAAAAAATTATTAAATCTAAACAAATCGCCTGTAAAAAATGCGACCGAACTTTAAGAATCATGAAGGTCTTTAGTCTGCTATTTTTCCTCTGCATCCTGAGCATGTCTGCAGAGAATGTATATCCCCAGCAAAAGGAACTTTCACTTGACCTGAGAAACGTGACCATCACCAAGGCGATCTCAGAAATTGAGAAAACGAGCGATTATGTGTTTCTCATTACGGATGAAGCACTGCTGGAGCTCAACAAGAGAACATCCGTACGCGCAAACAAAGAAAGTATCCAAAATATTCTGGAAACAATTTTAAAAGGAACCGATCTGGGCTACAGCGTGGTAGAAAGACAAGTATCCATTTATAAAGATACGGATTCAAACGCGTCGGAAAAACCGGTAACGGTTACGGAAGAGATTGCACAACAGAAAAAAAGCATAACCGGCAGAGTAACCGATAACGAAGGAGTACCCATTATCGGCGCCAACATTATTGAGGTAGGTACCACCAACGGCACCGTAACCGATGTGGATGGAAATTTCTCGCTTAGCGTGGAAGAGGGTGCTACCATTCGTATTTCCTATATTGGTTATCTGGAACAGAGTATAAACACTGAAGGACAATCCGTTTTTAACATTACCCTTTTAGAAGATACACAGTCATTGGAGGAGCTTGTAGTCATTGGTTATGGAGTCCAGCAAAAAGTGAATCTGACGGGAGCGGTTTCTCAAGTTACTGAAGAAGTTTTAAAAGATCGACCTATCACAAATATAGGGCAAGGTTTACAGGGCGTTGTCCCCAATCTTCAAGTCACTTTTCCAGATGGAGATCCTAAAAGTTCACCAAGGTTCAATATCAGAGGCACAACTACGATTAGTGGTGAAGAAGGAAATCCATTAATTCTTGTCGATGGTATTCAAATGGACATAAATATGCTTAATCCAAATGACATTGAAAGTATTTCTGTTTTAAAAGATGCTGCATCGGCAGCGATCTATGGTGCAAGGGGAGCATTTGGAGTTATATTGGTAACAACTAAAAAAGGATTAAAAAACAGAGAACCAAGAATTAGCTATTCTGGAAGTTTACAGCTGAATACGCATACCTATTTGCCAGACGTATTTAACGGTTTAGATTATATGAAAGCAGCTAATGAAGCTCAATTCAATCAAAATCAAACATATAGATATAGTGAGGAGCAGATAAGATGGACAGAAGAATATTTAAACGATCCAATAAATAATCCTGTTTATCACGAGATGGCAGACGGTAAAATATTTTGGCATAGTGGACAAAATAGTTATAAAGAAATGATACAGGATTGGGCTCCGACGCAAAAGCATTCATTCAATGTTAGCGGTGGAACAAACAGATTAAATTACTTCGCTTCTGTAGGTTATATGAATCAGGAGGGATTGTTTAAAGATGTTACTGATGTTTTTAAACGTTATAATTTGATGCTTAATCTTGAATTGAATGCTACCGATTGGTTAAATATTGGGTTCAAGGCCAATTATAACCGAACCTCACATGATGAACCTCACAGATTTACTGGCAAAGGAAGTAGTTGGTGGGAACAAATGACTCGTGGTGAACCTCAGATACTTTATCCTGTCGTAACACCAGATTATTCACCAGTAGGTGCTGGTGTACCAACTGAACATTTCTATAATTTTTTGAATAGTGGCTCTAGAAACGTAACTCACGTTGAAACAGCAGTCTATTCATTGAATGCCGAAGCCAATGTTTTTAAAGGATTGAGTATAAAAGCTGACTTCAATTATCGGACATTCAATTCAAGAAATAAAGATTTTATAAAAACTTTTGGATTTATAAGGGATTCATGGCAACTGCAATACAATCACACATCACCATCATATGCTTATAGACAATCAGCTCACGAGGACTATTTTTCAACAAATGTATATGGTGACTACCAACATAGTATTAATGATTCACATAATTTTCATTTTTTGCTCGGATATAACCAGGAATGGAATTTGTACAATGATTACTCAGCAAAAAGAGAAAATTTAATTTCTGGTGATGTGCCGGTTATAAAACTTGGAGTAGGTAATGATTATACAAATGATTCTGAAAGTGATTGGGCAATTCGTGGCGTCTTCACAAGATTTAATTATGACTATAAAGGAAAATATCTTTTAGAAATGAATGGGCGATATGACGGCACTTCAAAATTTCCAAAAGAATCCCGGTTTGCATTTTTCCCTTCTATATCAGTAGGTTGGAGAATTACAGAAGAATCTTTTATGGAAAATGTTAGGACAGTAATTGATAATTTTAAATTAAGAGCTTCTTATGGGAGTTTAGGTAATCAGAACGTTTCAGGCAATTATCCATATATTTCTAACTTTGGAGTAAACCAGAACGTTCCTTATATTATTGACGGTCAATTACCAATTGGAATTACTCCTCCGGGTATTGTTTCGGCAGATTTAACCTGGGAAACTACGACTACATCAAATTTTGGCTTTGATGCTACAATAATCGAAAAATTGGATTTTTCATTTGATTGGTATAAAAGGAAAACTACAGATATGTTAACTGCAGGAGATAAGCTTCCAGCAGTTTTAGGGACTGCTGTTCCACGCCGAAACAATGCTGATTTGGAAACAAAAGGATGGGAATTATCAGCTGCCTGGAGAGATAGATTAGACAATGGGCTACAATATGATCTTGGAGTTGTATTGTCTGACTATCAGGCTGTAATTACAAAATTTGATGCCAATCCAAATAAGATTTACACAAGTTATTATGTTGGTCAAAAAATAGGTGAAATTTGGGGATATGAAACAGTAGGTCTTTTTCAAAGCGCCGAAGAAGTTACAAACTCTCCAAATCAAAATCAACTGGGAAATGCTGGAAAATGGGTACCTGGTGATGTTCGGTATGCCGATTTAAATGATGATGACGTAATAAACTGGGGAGACAGAACAGTTGATAATCCGGGCGACACAAAAATAATTGGAAATTCGACGCCCCGTTATCAATATGGGATAACAGGTAATCTTAAGTATAAAAGTATTGATTTTAATGTCTTTTTTCAAGGAATTGGGAAAAGAGATTTTATGCCAACGGGTAATTATTTTTGGGGACACAATGCAAATAGTGTTGCTACTGCAAACTATGATATATGGAATAATTCTTGGAGGGAAGATAATCGAGATGCGTATTTTCCTATATATAAAGGAGGTTCATCATATAATAGACTTACTCAAACAAGGTTTCTGCAAAGTGGTGCATATGTTAGACTAAAAAATATAACGATTGGTTATACTTTACCATCTTTGCTGTCAACAAAAATGAAGATGTCAAACTTGAGGATGTATTTAGCTGGATATAATTTATGGGAGTATGCATCACTAAGAGGAAATTTTGATCCTGAACAAGTTGGTAATGTTGGTGAACACTATCCAATGCAGAGATCATATTTATTCGGAATTGAAGTTACTTTTTAAACAACTATAATCATGAAAAAGATATTTTATATAATTACCTAAAATCCGCAATGTATAAATTTGGTGGTCTCGGTAAAAAATATATCAGCCCAATGGGGGCTGAATTCGCTTTATTTTTCTCTCCGAAACGAATTTTTCTGCGGGAAAACAGTTTTTTTCAGGAAAAGGCGGGTGTG
>JAHDQF010000054.1 GCA_018433945.1 Proteiniphilum sp.
AACAACAAATAAAAATAAGGGTTAAAAGACAATATAAAGCACTTAGAAAAACTGGCAAAACAAATGATACGAATATCTATCCCATCCATCCTGACTATCAGCGCAGGCTTCGCATTGCCGGCAACAGCACAGAATAGTGCCTGCGAAACTTTGAACGAGAAACCCAACATCGTGCTGATTTACGCCGATGATATTGGATACGGTGACCTCTCCTGCTATGGCGCGGAAAGAGTACAAACACCGCATGTGGATGCGCTGGCTGCCAATGGCGTCTGTTTCCGGAATGCTCACTCTACTGCCGCCACAAGCACTCCCTCCCGCTACGGACTCCTTACCGGAGAGTATCCCTGGCGCAGGAAAGGCACCCAAGTTGCTGCAGGCGATGCAGCCCTGATCATCAAACCCAACCGATACACTGTGCCAAAGATGCTGAAAGAGGCCGGCTACACCACCGCAGCCGTGGGAAAATGGCACCTTGGCATCGGTGAAATCACCGGAGAGCAGGACTGGAACGGGCACCTTACACCGGGACCGCGCGAAATCGGGTTCGATTACTCCTATATCATGGCAGCTACCGGCGACCGCGTGCCCTGTGTTTACCTCGAAAACCAACGGGTGGTAAACCTCGATCCGACTGATCCGATCAGCGTGAGCTATTTGAAAAACTTTCCCGGTGAGCCTACGGGCAAAGATAATCCGGAACTTCTCACCAAATTAAAACCAAGCCCCAACCATGGCCACGACCAGAGCATCGTGAACGGCATTTCCCGAATCGGATATATGAAAGGAGGGCGGGCGGCACTATGGGAGGACGAGTCGATTGCCGACAGCATCACTGCCCATGCCGTTCAGTTTATCGAAAGAAACAAAGAAAAACCTTTCTTTCTCTACTTCGGGACCAATGATATTCACGTACCAAGGTTCCCGCATGAGCGCTTTAGGGGGAAAACCGAAATGGGACACCGTGGTGATGCGATCGTACAATTCGACTGGTCAGTAGGCGAGATTGTACGTGCACTGAAGGAAGCCGGGGTTTTCGAAAGTACGTTGATCATTCTCACCAGTGACAATGGACCGGTAGTGGACGACGGATACATGGATGAGGCTGTGGAAAAGCTGATGGATCACAAGCCCTGGGGACCCTTTCGCGGGGGAAAATACAGTACCTTCGAAGCGGGTACACGGATTCCCTTTATCGTCCACTTTCCCGGGAAAGTGAAAAACGGCGTCTCTGACGCCCTGCTGTCACAAATCGACCTCTTCGCCACCCTGGCGGCTCTCACAGGAGCCAACGAGAACCTTCCCATCCCGGAAGACAGCCGCAATCAGCTCCCTGCCTGGCTCGGTATCGACCCCCTAGGACGCGAATACGTGATTGGTGCTGCTTCGTCACTCACAATCCTCACGCGTGACTGGAAATACATAGAGCCCAACAACGGGCGGCCTTATAACAAGCTAACGAACACCGAACTCGGAAACCGGCCTGTAGATCAACTCTATGATATGCGCTCCGACAGAGGAGAATATGACAATGTGGCTGAGCAGAACAGCCTCATGGTGCGCTTTCTGAAACAACTCCTCGAAGAAGAAAAGAGCAAAGGCATAGGGCTGGAGTTATAAACATTAGCTTTCCCGACGGGATAGCATACATAAGGTAGATTATTATTTTTAAAAACAAAAAACATTTAAAAAACAACGATACGATGAAGCATTTTCACGATTCAATGAAGCATTTTATTGGCTTCTTATTTACCTTCCTCCTTTTTACAAACTGTTCCAACACCCCTGAATCACGGGAAGTAATCCTGCTGGACAACGACTGGCTTTTTATCAACCGGGATGTACAAGGGGCTGAAGAACACGGTACCGATACAGAAAGCTGGGATGCTGTTTCAGTTCCCCACGACTGGGCCGTTTCGGGAGAATTCGAAAAAACCATCGACATGCAGGAAATAATGGTGATAGAGGACGGCGAAAGGGTTCCCAAAGTTAGGACCGGGAACACCGGCGCGTTACCACACATCGGAGTGGGATGGTACCGCAAATCGCTGGATATACCGGCTTCTTATAAGAACAAACGCATTCACGTGGAATTCGACGGGGCCATGAGCCACGCCAAAGTTTATCTGAACGGTGAGTTTGTCGGGGAATGGCCTTACGGATATGCGTCTTTCGGTTTCGATATCACGGACAAAGTAAATTTTGGCGGTGAAAACATCCTGGCGGTCAGACTGGAGAATAAACCTTACTCATCGCGCTGGTATCCCGGGGCAGGTATTTACCGGAATGTCCGCATGGTAATAACCAATCCTGTTTTTGTGAAACAATGGGGCACATACATCACCACACCCGGAATTCAAAACGGGAAAGGGACGGTTAATATTAAGGCCACCCTCCTGAATAAGACCGGCAAAGAAAAAGAGGTTTCGGTTGAAACGGAAATTTTCGATGACTCCGGCAAAAACGTGGCTGTTGCATCTGAAAAAATAAACCTTCAGGAAGAAACAACGGTCACACAGAACCTGGAAGTAGTTTCACCACAGTTGTGGTCGGTAAAAACCCCTCTCCTTTATACAGCGGTTACAAAAATTTATGAAAACGGGAAAGAGGTGGATTGCTACAAAACGCCCTTTGGGTTCAGGTATTTTGAATTTACCAGTAATGATGGTTTTTTTCTGAACGGGAAACGGGTTCAACTGAACGGGGTTTGTTTGCACCACGACCTGGGACCGCTAGGTGCGGCAGTCAATGTCTCTTCGCTTCGCTATAGGCTGAAACTGTTGCAGGAAATGGGCTGCAATGCCATTCGCACAAGCCACAATCCGCCAGCTCCCGAAATGCTCGATTTGGCTGACGAAATGGGCTTTTTGGTAATTGACGAGGCATTTGACGAATGGAAATTCCCCAAAACGGAAAACGGGTACAATAAATTGTGGGACGAATGGGCTGAAAAAGATATGGTAGCATTCATCCATCGCGATAGGAACCATCCCTCAGTAATTGCCTGGAGCATTGGAAACGAAATTCGCGAACAGGGCATTGAGGGTGGAGCAGAATATTGCCAGTTTCTGGTTGACATCTGCCACCGAGAAGACCCTACCCGTCCGACCACGGCAGGTTTTAACCAGTGGCAGCAGGCGATAAAAAACGGGCTTGCCGATATTGTAGATGTGGTAGGATGGAATTACAAGCCACAGTATTACAAATTTATCCACGAGAAATTCCCCCACTGGAAAATGTACGGAAGCGAGACCGCTTCCACGGTTAGTTCGCGCGGGGAATATTTTTTTCCAGCCATAGAACGGGTGCATTACACTCGCGAACCTTACCACTGCAGCTCATTCGATATGGAGTTCCCCCGCTGGGCTACATCCCCCGACCGCGAGTTTGCAGCACAGGATTCTTTCCGGTTCATTGCCGGTGAGTTTGTATGGACAGGGTTCGATTACCTCGGAGAACCAACCCCATATAATGTGGAATGGCCAGCACGAAGTTCATATTTTGGAATCATCGACCTGTGCGGCATTCCCAAAGACAGATATTACCTCTATCAAAGCAAATGGACGGACAAAGAGGTATTGCATCTGTTGCCGCATTGGAACTGGAAACCCGGCCAAAAAGTTTCGGTGCATTGTTACACTAATTTTGATAAAGGGGAATTATTCCTGAATGGAAGAAGTTTGGGGATACGGAAGAAAAATCCTTCCAGTTTATACACCACGTACCGTTTGGTTTGGGACGATGTAACGTACGAACCCGGCGAATTGAAGGTTGTAGCGCTGAATGAAAACAACAAGCCGGTGAAAGCAACATCCGTTAAAACCGCCGGAGAACCGGCAAAA
Organism: Proteiniphilum sp.; assembly: GCA_018433945.1. Lineage (GTDB taxonomy): Bacteria > Bacteroidota > Bacteroidia > Bacteroidales > Dysgonomonadaceae > Proteiniphilum. The sequence continues at coordinate 3,843 of JAHDQF010000054.1, forward strand.
ATTGTACTGGAAGCCGACCGGACCGAAATTGTAGCCGATGGAAAAGAACTTGCTTTTGTGACCGTATCAGTGGTGGATGCAAATGGAGTACTTTGCCCGACTGCCGATAACTTGATTGAATTCTCGGTAAGTGGCGAGGGTACAATAAAAGCGGTCGGGAATGGTGATCCCACCAGCCTGGAATCGTTTGTGAAGCCGTTCCGGAAAACGTTTAACGGAAAATGCATGGTTCTGATTCAGTCCACAAAAACTGCTGGTGAAATTAACTTAAAAGCAACGAACAAAAGTTTGACAGAAGATGAAATTACTATTAAAACCAAGTTGTAAAATTCAATGAGGAGACCGCTCCGAAAACCTCAAAAAGAATGCTCTTGTCAAAAATTGACCATTTATTTTCAGTCAATTGCGATGGCAAAAAAGAGCAAAGATTACTTTTCAGAAGGTGACTCAATGAGGACATTATTAATTAGTGTCAGCAAGAAAACTCCAGTTTTTTAAAAACTCCAGTTTTGCAATGAAGCCATCATTTTCAATTTTCGCTGGAATCATCAAAAATGGTAGCTATTTTTTCTGAGTTTTTCAACATTTTGTACCCAAAAGTCATAATTATCTAAAAATAAACGAAAAAACACTTGCTCGTTTCGCTATATATAGGTACATTTGTATCCATAAATAGCAACACAATGAGAACAGGCAGACCACTCAGCGCATCAACGCAATACAAAATGATCGTGCACACGAACGGAGGACACCGGTATGCTTCAACCAAGCCATACTCCATAGACGAGAATGGTGTTAAGCACTACTCCTACAAACACTGGGGAACACTGGACGAGAACAACCGGTTCCATCCGAACGCCACATACCTGTATGCACCCATTGAGGAGCGTCAAAAGCTCATATTCCCAAAGGATTGGGATCTCAGTGAGATTGAGATCCTGTCCGGAACGAAGCGCCGCGGCCGCATCGCTTATGATGCCCAGGACGTCGACAGGCAGTACGGCCCGACTTGGCTCCTCAACCAGGTGGCAGCCAGGACAGGCCTGAGCGATGACCTGCGAAAAGTCTTCGCAGGCAATATGGAGATGGTCAATGACATACTCACCCTGGCGTACTTCCCGTTCATAGACAATCTATCCTACAACCAGCTTTCCCAGTGGCAGCGTGAAGTCAAGGCCCCATCCGAAAGGGATCTGAACAGCGTCAACATTACAAGGCTGGCGCAAAGCATAACCGAGCAGAACAGGATGGATCTCTTCCGTTGCAGGGCCGCCAGGTTGGGAAAGGACGATTTGTGCGCGGTTGACTCCACCTCCATCTCCACTTACGGGTTCAACCTTGTCGACATACGCTGGGGCAGGAACAAGGAGCACCTTCCACTGCGTCAGACCATCGAGGTAGTGGTGTATTCGCTGACAACGCATATGCCTATTTATTACAAGGAGTTGCCGGGCAATATGCCGGACTCTCGCACCGTCGAGCTGATAATGACGGAGCTGGGACACGCCGGTTTCAAGAACCTGGTTCTCATCACCGACCGCGGTTATGAATCGATGAAAAACCTTGAACTGTATATCTCAAAA
>JAHDQF010000092.1 GCA_018433945.1 Proteiniphilum sp.
ATAGATCTATGTCTTCTAAAGAAACGAACGACGACGATATCAAAGACAACAATGATGCCATGGAGGAGGCTGACCCCGATCTCACTGGCAGAATCATATCCGGCGGCTCCAAGGTTCCGGTACGACTGAGCGAAGACAGCTCACTCAATCTTTCAAAGATGTACCAGAACTGGTTTCTCGACTATGCTTCCTATGTCATTTTGGAACGTGCCGTGCCACACATCTCCGACGGGTTGAAGCCGGTGCAGCGACGCATCCTCCATGCCATGAAACGGATGGATGACGGACGCTTTAACAAGGTGGCCAACATCATCGGCACCACCATGCAGTACCACCCCCATGGCGACGCCTCCATCGGCGATGCGCTGGTGCAGCTGGGACAAAAGGATCTGCTGGTTGATACCCAGGGTAACTGGGGTAACATTCTCACCGGCGACGGGGCTGCCGCTCCCCGCTATATCGAAGCACGACTCACAAAATTTGCCCTTGAGGTGCTGTTCAATCCCAAGACCACTGAGTGGAAGCCATCTTATGACGGGAGAAACAAAGAGCCGGTCACCCTGCCTGCCAAATTTCCTCTCCTGCTGGCACAAGGTGCCGAGGGTATTGCCGTTGGACTCTCTTCCAAGATCCTGCCGCATAACTTCAACGAGTTGTGCGATGCGGCCATCGCTTATCTGCAGGAGAAAACGTTCAAGCTCTATCCCGATTTCCAGACAGGTGGTTACATTGATGTGGAGAAATATAACGATGGTGAGCGCGGCGGATCGGTGAAAGTGCGGGCTACCATTCAGAAGCTCGACAATAAAACACTGGTAATAAAAGATATACCCTATGGCAGAACCACCGCCAGCGTGGTCGATTCGATCCTCAAAGCCAATGAGAAAGGAAAGATCAAGATCAGGAAGGTGGATGATATCACCGCGCAGAATGTGGAGATACAGGTACAACTGGCGCCGGGTGTCTCATCCGACAAGACGATCGACGCACTTTATGCTTTCACGGATTGTGAAATCAGTATCTCTCCCAACTGCTGTGTGATCGATGAGGACAAACCCCACTTCCTGACAGTGAGTGATGTGTTACGGGTCTCAGTTGATAACACGCGGCATTACCTACGCAGGGAACTGGAGATTGAAAAGGGTGAGAAGCAGGAGGCGTTGCTGTTTGCCTCACTTGAAAAGATATTCATTGAGGAGCGGATCTATAAGGACCGGGAATTCGAGAATGCCCCAAGCATGGACAAAGCGGTGGCACACGTCGACAAACGGTTGGAACCATTTAAAGCATCTTTCATCCGGGAGATCAACCGCGATGATATCCTGCGGCTGATGGAGATCAAGATGGCGCGCATCCTGAAGTTCAACTCAGACAAGTCGAACGAGGTCATTGCTCGCCTGGCCGAAGAGATCGGCGAAATTGATCGCAACCTGAACAACCTCACCGACTATACCATTGCCTGGTATCTGATGCTGAAAGAGCGCTACGGAAAACATTATCCCCGCCGCACCGAGATACGCAGCTTTGAGAATATCGAGGCGGTGAAAGTGGCTGAAGCCAACGAAAAGCTCTATGTCAACCGGGAAGAGGGATTCATCGGCACCGGCATGAAGAAGGATGAGTTCGTCTGCAACTGCTCCGATATCGATGATATCATCGTCTTCTTCAAGGATGGAAAGTATAAGGTGGTGAAAGTGAGCGAGAAGATGTTTGTCGGCAAGAATATCCTCTATGCCAATGTGTTTAAGAAGAACGACCAGCGAACCATCTACAACGTGGTTTACCGCGACGGTAAGTCATCGCCACACTACATCAAGCGGTTTCCCGTGACAGGTGTTACCCGCGACAAAGAGTATGACCTGACCAAAGGGACTCCAGGATCCCGCATCGCCTACTTCAGCTCCAACCCCAACGGTGAAGCCGAAACAATTAAGGTGATCCTGAAGCCAAAACCGCGACTGCGCATCCTGCAATTTGAGAAAGATTTCAGTGAGATCGACATCAAAGGGCGCAATGCCATGGGTAATATTCTCACCAGGGCTGAGGTGCATCGCATTCAACTCAAACAGAAAGGAATCTCCACGCTGGGTGGGCGTAAGGTATGGTTCGATCCCGATGTCTTCCGACTGAACTACGAGGGTGACGGTAAGTACCTGGGCGAGTTCCTGGGGGACGACAAGATCCTGGTGGTCACCGAACAGGGTGAGTATCACATCTGCAATTTCGACCTTACCAATCATTTCCCCACGAACATACGTCACATCGAGAAGTATGATCGCAACAAGGTCTGGTCGGCTGCCCTATTCGATGCCGATCAGGGATATGCCTACCTGAAACGGTTCACTTTCGAAGCTTCCGAGAAGCCTCTTAATTTTATGGGAGATAACCCTGCCTCACGATTATTTTTGCTGACAGATGTGGTATTTCCGAGAGTAAAGGTTATCTTTGGCGGTAACGATGCGTACCGGGAGCCGCTGGAAATTGAGGTGGAGGAATTCATCGGTGTGAAGAGCTACAAGGCCAAGGGAAAACGGATCTCCAACTACGAGGTGAAAGCGGTTGAAGAACTTGAGCCAACCCGTTTCCCGGAACCGGAACCGCAGGAGACAATGAAAGTGGAGATAGAGGATGAGAACGGCGATACGCCGGTCTCCGATGCCGACCTGCGGGATGAGATCACCGGACAGATGAAGCTGTTCGATTGATCTTTTTGCACTCCTGACGGCTGCTGCACGTTACGCTAACAACCTACTTGAGCAAAACAATGAAGAAAGCGACGTTACTGACATTGACATGGTTCATCATCTGTTGTGGTGTCACTGCACAGGAGGCTGATAACCTGCCTGTACCTACCGTGAACCATTCAACGCTGATTGGCATTGGCAAGGCATTCCTTACAGACAGTTATCTCTCACCGCTCACCTACGATGGCGTGAGTATCTCGTTGCTGCATGATCGGATAAAGGCATCTCCCTATTTTAACGGAGCACTACTGCTGCAACAGCAATTCCAGATTCAGACTGCCATCACCCAGAACCCCACTGCATCCGCTTCGGAATATTATGGTGATATCCGGTATCACATCACCGGTTATTATCCGCTGCTGGATGTGGACCACTTCACCCTGTTGGGCGGAGGAGGTGCTGCTCTCTCGCTGGGAGGCATCTATAACGTGCGCAACACAAATAACCCTGGTTCCCTCAAAACATCTGTCAACCTGCAACTCTCCACAATGGCTCTCTACCAATGGAAAGGTGTCACCTTTCGTTGGCAGCTCACCTCCCCTTTTGCGGGGATGTTTTTTTCACCCGAGTATGGACACTCCTACTACGAAATTTTCACACTGGGCAACAACAAGGGAACGGTCCATTTTGGCTCTTTCCACAATCAACTGGCACTGAGAAATTACTTCACAATCGATCTCCCCATACATAATTTCACCCTTAGAACAGGTTATCTGGGTGATTACCTTCTTACCGATGTAAATCAGCTCGATACACGCATCATCTCGCATCAGTTTGTTGTGGGTTTGGTATTTGAATCGATTCATTTTGCAGGCAGAAAGGTACGTAACAACTCCTCCATCCGAAGCAGTTATTATAAGTGATGTGCGGAACTTTGTTTTAAAAAAGATGAATAGGTGATGAAATTTAATTTCGACGAAAATATTGATCGGCGTGGTACCCACAGCGTGAAACTGGAAAAAATGAAAGCCCTCTTTGGAAGAGATGATTTGCTTCCCTTGTGGGTAGCTGACATGGATTTCAAGTCCCCTCCCGCCATCACCGAGGCGCTCAGGAAAAGAGTGGATCATGAGATCTATGGATATACCGTTGCTCCGGATGCATACTACCACTCCATCACAGCTTGGCTCGCGAAACGTCATGGATGGCAGGTGAACAGTGAGGAGATCACTTTTGTGCCGGGGGTGGTGAAAGGATTTGCTTTTGCCATCGATCATTTTACCGAAAAAGGAGACAAAGTTATCATTCAGCCTCCTGTTTACCACCCGTTTCGGATCGTCACCACCTCGTTGGGACGGGAGGTGGTCTATAATCCACTTCTGCTGGAAGAGGGAAGGTACAGGATGGACCTGGATGGGTTGCGATCGATTCTCTCTCAACAAAAATGCAAGATGCTGATTCTCTGCAACCCACACAATCCGGGAGGCAGGGTCTGGTCACCCGACGAACTGAGCGAACTGGCGGAGATCTGTTATGACCATGGCGTTTTTGTAGTGTCAGATGAGATACATGCAGACCTGGCACTACCAGGTTATCGTCACACCCCTTTTGCGACAGTCTCGGAAAATGCGGTCAGCAACTCCCTGACACTGATGGCACCCAGCAAGACTTTCAATATTGCAGGTATCGTCAGCTCCTTTGCGGTGATACCTGACAAGAAGATCAGGGAGCAATATCTCTCTTATCTGGAACCACGCGAATTGAACCAGGGTACGCTCTTTGCCTATACCGCTACAACGGCGGCTTATGAGCAGTGCGGCGAATGGCTGGATGAGATGCTTTCGTACGTGCAGGGCAATATCGATTTTGTAGATCACTTCCTGAATGAGCAGATCCCGCAGATCCGTGCCATGCGGCCAGAAGCCTCTTTCCTGGTCTGGCTCGACTGCCACGGACTGAGCCTCTCCCGCAGCGAGCTTACAAAACTCTTCGTGGATCGTGCTCATCTGGCACTGAACGAAGGGTCCATGTTTGGTCCAGGCGGTGAAGGTTTTATGCGGCTCAACGTGGGCACACAGCGCAACGTTCTGGAAAATGCTCTTAATAAATTGAAAAAAGCAATAGAAGCTTAAACATCGATCGCAGCAGATTGTTACAATGTTTGCAATTTACATTCACTTAATAAAACTTAATAAAGCAGAGAACAATGAAAATTAGCGACAACAAATATGTCACACTCACCTATGACCTGAATGTGGGTGAAGGTGAAGAACGGGAATTGATGGAGCAGGCTACCGCAGAACGGCCACTGGAATTTATTTTCGGTACCAACTCCATGCTGGAGGCATTTGAAAAGCAGATTGAAGGCCTCTCAGAGGGAGATACTTTCTCTTTCCAACTCACTCCTGACGAAGCATATGGCGACTATGACGAGGAGAAAGTGTTGGATCTGCCCAAATCAATCTTTGAGATTGATGGCAAGATCGATGAGCAGGTACTGTTTGAAGGCAATACGGTTCCCATGATGGACGCATCCGGTAACCGGCTCTCAGGCTCGGTGGTATCGATCGGTCAGGAGACGGTGACCATGGATTTCAATCACCCCTTGGCGGGTGAAACGATGCATTTTGAGGGTACCGTGACAGGAGTTCGTGATGCTTCTGCCGAAGAGATTGCAGCACTCTTCTCCGGTGGTGGCTGTAGCTGTGGATCGGAAGGCTGTGGTTCCGGCTGTAGCTGTTGAGAGGAACGGGATAACAATGATTGTGTAGCGTTATGAACACTTTTGGAACGCTCTTCCGGTTGACCTCTTTCGGCGAGTCACACGGTGCCGCAGTGGGTGGCGTGATTGATGGCTGTCCCCCCGGCCTGGAGATCGATATGGATTTCATTCAGGCGGAGCTTGATCGTCGCCGTCCCGGACAGTCACGCATCACCACACCGCGCAAGGAGCCCGACAGGGCGGAGTTTCTATCCGGTATCTTCGAAGGCAAAAGCACCGGTGCACCCATTGGCTTCCTCATCCGTAACGAGAATCAGCAATCCTCCGATTACGACCATCTGAAAGAGGTCTATCGCCCTTCACATGCCGACTATACCTATCACCAGAAGTATGGTCACCGGGATCATCGTGGTGGGGGACGCTCCTCCGCGCGGGAGACCATCTCGCGTGTGGTGGCAGGTGCCATTGCCAAACTGTTCCTGCGGAAAGAGGGAATCCAGATCCGTGCCTTTACCTCACAAGTGGGAACGATTCAGCTGGAGAATGAATATTCGGCTTATGATCTCTCGCTGACCGAAGAGAACATGGTACGGTGTCCGGACCCCGGTACGGCAGAGAGGATGATCAAGCTGATACAGGAGGTGCGTTCCCAGGGGGATACCATCGGTGGAGTGATCACCTGCGTGGCCAACGGGGTGCCGGCAGGATTGGGCGAGCCGGTCTTCGGCAAGCTGCATGCCACCCTCGGAGCGGCCATGCTCAGCATCAACGCTGTCAAAGGGTTTGAGTATGGGACCGGATTCGATGTGAGCAAGCGCGGTTCAGAGGTGAATGATGCCTTTTACAATGACAAGGGGAAGGTCCGTACCCGTACCAATCGTTCCGGTGGAATACAGGCCGGCATCTCCAACGGTGAGGATATCTTTTTCCGCGTGGCATTCAAGCCCGTGGCCACCATCTTGCAGGATCAGGAGACAGTAGATATCCACGGCAACGATACCACCATCAGGGCGCGTGGCAGACACGATCCCTGTGTGCTGCCACGGGCAGTACCCATTGTGGAAGCAATGGCTGCCATCACGCTGATGGATCACTTCCTGTTGGCAAAGAGTGGGAAGTAGGAGCACGATGGCTCCATGCAGAGATTGATCCCTTCTCTTTGCGGCGACCCATCATCCCGTTGCGATGCGTTCAGGAGTACTGATCCTTGATCTTTTCCCTGATCTCTTTCGAGGAAGGGATCTCCAACGACGGGCCGGGTTGCAGGATAGAACGATATTCATCCGGATGAGTGAGCAGCTTGACCGCCCGGTCATACACCTCATCGTCAGAGAGCTGATGTTGCAGCACCCCTTTCTTGTAATAGAATCGTTGCACAATCTCCGATTCAATCATGCTTCTGATATCCTCCTTGAAGAGTTGTAGATCTCTGTCGAGGTTTGGTTTGAGCTTGGCTTCCAGCGCCTTGTACTCTTCCGCTGCCACATCCATGTATCCTTCAAACTGCATCAAACTTTTTAATTGCTGCAGGGTGCGTTCGCTTAACTGGTCATAGGTGAAATCTTTCGATTTAACAAAGCCGATGAAAGCATCATAATCCTCATCCGATAAACGAAACAGATGGGGAGGAGCAATCTCTTTCTGTTTTTGAACCCACTCCGTCACAAAATCGAAGATGATATTCTCTGTCATCAGGTAATAGGCGATGGTGCCACTGCTCTTCTGTGGGATGGTGATGTCGGGGGTGATGCCTCCACCATCACGCACCTCACGTCCGTTACGGGTGTGAAACAGGTTGGTGAGCGAGTCCGGAACGCGGGCCACGGTGCCGTCCGGATTACGGTGCGAGTAGTCCAGCGCCTGAATGCAGCGGCCACTGGGGATGTAATATTTCGAGGTGGTGATCTTGATGTTCCCACCATAGGGCAGGTTGCGGGGTGTCTGCACCAGTCCTTTGCCAAAGGAGCGGTTCCCTACAATCACCGCCCGGTCTAAATCCTGGAGAGCACCTGCCACAATCTCTGATGCCGATGCCGAGCCGGTATCGATCAGCACCACGATGGGGATGATTTCATCCAGCGGCTGATTCTGCGTAAAATAGGAGCGGTCCCATTGTTTTACTTTTCCCTTCGTGGAGACAATCTCCTCCCCTTTGGGCACAAAGAGATTGACCACCTCGACGGCTTCATCGAGGATACCGCCACCATTGCCGCGAAGATCCATGATCAGCGAGGTAGCCCCCTTTTTCTTCAGGTCGACGACGGTCTCCTTTAACCTTTCAGCACTCCGCGTGGTGAAACTGCCGAAATGAAAATAACCGATACCCTCTTCCGTTACCGAAGCGTAGGTGATGGGATCCATTTCAATCTTCTCGCGTTCAATGGTGACTGTGCGATCTTTAAGCTCTCCCGGCCGACGGATTCTCAGTCTGAGCTGGGTGCCGGGAATCCCCTTTAATTTATCGCTCACCTCCTTGACGCTCGCCTTCCGCATATCCTCCCCGTCAATCTCCAGGATAACATCGCCCGCTTTAAGTCCTGCTTTGTCAGCCGGCAGCCCCTCATAGGGTTCATTGATGATCACCTGCCCGTTGTTGTAGGAGATGATGGCTCCAATACCGGCATATTCACCCGTGGTGAGAAACTGAAGATCGCCTATGTTCTCCTCTGCATAATATTCCGTATAGGGATCCAGCCGGGTGAGCATGCTGTGAATAGAGCTCTGCACCAGGTTGTTCACCTCAATGCTATCCACATAAAAGAGATCCAGCTCCCGCAACACAGAGTTGAAAATGTCGATATTCTTATTGATGTCGTAATAGCGTTTGTTGTTGTTCTCTTCCGCAGTTTGTCCGAATGTTTGAAATGCTGTGATTGCTGTCAGCAGCAAAATAAAATAGTTCCTCATCTGTTGATTGTCAGTAGTTGTTTGTCCATTTAAAGGTCGGCATGCCTTGGCCGATTCTCTGGCAAAGAAACGAATTTTTTATGAAAATGTCTCGAACTTTTGGTTATATGTTCATAATATTGCCTTTCAAAGCAGATAATCTTTTTACCTTTGCGACGAATGTTCAATTAACAGTTCATCTGAATGCGTACCCTTTTTCGTTATATGATCCTCCCGCTCACCATCGGATTGGTCATCTTCACCGGTACCTGCCTGATTGCTCCCGGGAGCGTGCCGGAGATGCCCAAAGGCATCTCCTGGGATAAAATTGCCCACTACGGGTTGTTCTTTCTCCTCTCTTCTGTCTCCCTCTATGATTACGACAAGCTGCACAACGGTTCACCTTCACGGGGCAGATGGATCTTCTGGGGTTTTCTACTTCCGGTGCTCTATGGTGGGGTCATTGAACTGTTGCAATTGTATATCTTCACTTCGCGAAGTGCGGAGTGGGGCGATTGGATAGCCGATCTGGCGGGTTCACTGACGGCGCTCCTGCTTGCAATTATTTGGGTGAGAAAAAGGAGAAAGTCAATAAAACCTTTATCTTTGTGACATCCATTACTGCTGCCTCTACCTTTGTTGTTGAATTAAAATTAAAAAAGTCTTATGAAGTACGAAGATTTAAAAATTCTGGATGAACTGAGAGAAAAAGGGAGCATCACCGAAGAGGAATACCAGCGTGAGAAAGCTAAACTGCTGAACGAAGAGCCGGCTTCTGCGAACCGAGGAAAACAACCCCTGTTCGGGTTGACCGAAAACACCTACCTGATGTTGATGCATCTCTCACAATTTGCCGGTGCCATCCTCCCACTGGCCGGGTTTGTGGTACCCATTCTTATGTGGACCACCCAGAAAGATCTGAACGCCCACGTAGATCTCCATGGCAAGAACATCCTCAATGCGATCATCAGCTATGCGATCTATGCGATCATTCTTTCCATCACGGTGATCGGTATTCCTGTGGCCATCGTCCTGGGTGTGCTCTATGCTGTTTTTGTGGTCATCGCCACCTTAAAAGCAAACAACGGCGAGTACTGGAAATACCCGTTCACGATTCAATTCTTCAAGTAATGACTCAGGAACAACTGGTAAACTATTCAAACGTACAACTCAACCGCGATGAGAACATCATCCTGCGGAACGTGAACCTCACGGTGAACAGAGGTGATTTTCTCTACATCATCGGTAAGGTGGGATCGGGTAAAAGCACCCTGCTGAAGAGCATGTATGCGGAGCTGCCCGTTGAGTCAGGTAGCGCCCGCGTGTTCGATTATGAACTGACCACGATCAAACGCCGTCTGGTACCTTTCCTGCGCCGTAAGATTGGAATCGTCTTCCAGGATTTCCAGCTGCTGATCGACCGTACGGTGGAGAAGAACCTCGAGTTCGTGCTCAGAGCTACCGGTTGGAAAAACAAACTTGAGATCAGTGATCGCATCCATGAGGTGCTGGTGCAGGTGGGCATGCCGAACAAAACCTACAAGATGCCGCATGAGCTCTCCGGCGGGGAGCAGCAACGCGTGGTGATTGCCCGTGCGTTGCTCAATTCGCCGGCGTTGATCCTTGCCGACGAACCTACCGGGAACCTGGACCCGGAGACGGGAAGCCAGATTGTTGCACTGTTGCAGGAGATCGCAGAACGAGGTACAGCGGTCATCATGTCAACTCATAACTACTCCATTGTACAGGCTTTCCCGGGTAAGATCATGCGTTGCGAAAACATGGAGTTGCTGGAGATGGTCAACTGAGAGCTGGCTCCAGCTGCGATGGCTTTTCACCCCTATTTTTTTGATGCATCGGACAGATCTCTCTCTTTTTTTTGTACCTTTGCACCTTTGTGAAACAGTTCATACAAATTCTTCACGATCGTGTCTGATACGACAAAGTATATTTTTGTTACAGGCGGTGTGGTCTCATCTTTGGGTAAAGGGATCATTGCGGCTTCACTTGGCAAATTATTACAGGCAAGAGGATACAAGGTAACCATTCAGAAGTTCGATCCTTACATCAATG
>JAHDQF010000086.1 GCA_018433945.1 Proteiniphilum sp.
CCGCATGCCTGAATACACGGTAGAGCGTGCCTCCAAGATTCTGAACAGGTTCAGGAAAGCCCTCAACGGATCGAAGGTATTGGTGTTGGGTGTAGCCTACAAGCAGGATATCGACGACTACCGCGAGAGTCCGGCACTCAAGGTCATCGAGATACTGGAGAGGCAAGGGGCGGAAGTGACCTACTACGACCCCTGGGTGGCAGAGTACCGGTACAAGGGAAGGGCTGTGCAGGGTTTGAAGGAACTCACGAAGGAGACTCTGCAAGAGTCCGACCTGGTAATGGTCACTGCCGCGCACAGCAATGTGGATTATGGCTTTGTACAGCAGCATGCAAAAGCAATTTTCGACACCAAGAACGTGATGAAGGCAATCAAGAACCGCGACAACATAGAGGTGCTGTGATGAGATATGCATTGATCGGCTGTGGGAGGATTTCTCCGAACCATCTGGCTGCGGCCCAAGCAAACAAACTTGAGATAGTTGGCCTGTGCGACATCGATGCAGCCATGCTTGAAGACAAGATTCTTAAGTTCAAATTGGATGCTTCGAAAGTTGCACAGTACGATGACTATCAACTGATGCTCGACGAACAGAAGCCCGAGCTGGTCTCCATCTGCACCGAGAGCGGAAAGCATGCCGCCATCGCCTTGGACTGTATCAGGCAAGGCATAAACATCATTGTAGAGAAACCGATTGCCCTCTCCATCGAGGATGCAGATGCAATAATTGAGGAAGCAAGAAAGCATAACGTCAAGGTCTGTGCATGCCACCAGAACCGCTTCAACAAGTCGGTGGTGAAGATCCGCGAGGCGGTGGACCAGCGGCGCTTCGGCCGCCTGTTCTACGGGACGGCCCACATCCGCTGGAACCGGGGTCATGAATATTACGACCGTGCTTCTTGGCGTGGCACATGGGAGCAGGACGGAGGAGCACTAATGAACCAGTGCATCCACAACATAGACCTTTTGAGGTGGATGATGGGAAACGAGGTGACCGAGGTATTCGCCTACACCGACAAGCTCAACCATCCCTACATCGAGGCAGAGGATCTGGGCATCGCCCTCATCCGGTTCGCCAACGGTTCCTACGGCATCATCGAGGGGACTACGGACATCTATCCCAAGAACCTGGAGGAGACGCTCTACCTGTTCGGCGAGAAGGGGACGGTGAAGGCCGGGGGCCAGTCGGTGAATATCATCGAGGAGTGGTTTTTTTCTGACATGCTTGATGATGCCGAAGAGGTGAAGGCCACCTACCACGAGAACCCGCCGAACGTGTACGGATTCGGCCACACCCCCTTATTCGCAGATGTGATTGAAGCAATCAGGACTGATCGGCAGCCGAAGGTGACAGCCGAGGATGGGAAGCGTGCCTTGGAGCTGGTATTGGCCATCTACAAGTCGGCGGCCGAGGGAAGACCGGTGAAGCTTCCTTTGGAAGCGTGTGCCACAACCGATTTTACCGGGAGGTTCTCCTGATGGATGAATGGTATGTGCATCCCTCATCCTACGTGGATGACAAGGTAACCATAGGCAAAGGGACAAAGATCTGGCACTTCTGCCACATCCAAAGCGGAGCAACGATCGGCGAGAACTGCTCGCTCGGACAGAACGTGAACGTCTCCAACAATGTAACAATCGGCAACGGCTGCAAGATCCAGAATAATGTTTCGTTGTATGAAGGTGTGACACTGGA
>JAHDQF010000007.1 GCA_018433945.1 Proteiniphilum sp.
GTCTGTCCGACAGCCTTGAGTGTGTTCCGGTCAATGTTGCGCATATCGTCGTTCAGGGTGTGCCAGTGGGGAGCAAATCCCGTAGGCGAGTCAGTCTTCAGGTTGATGATATTGATGCTGGGAGCCCGCTTCATCTCGTTCACCGGCAGATGGTCATCGGTGATGTATCCCCCCTGCTGCTGGGGGAAATAGTTGCCGTAACCCAGCTTATGGGCAGTGCTCCAGACCCGCTCCACCATAGCGGGAGCATACCGCATCGAGTAACCCTCTTTCAGGAATGTGGCTCCACCCGATCCCACCATATCGAGCAGCATGCCGTAAGCAGCGCGGTAGTTCTCCACATGCGGCTCTTCAGCCCAGTAACGTGAACCCACGCACCACCAGTCGCCGGTCACCTGTTGTGGCTCAAAGGAGGGTTGTCCCCAATCCTCCAGATCGAAAAAGATGATGTCAATGCCCATCTCCAAAGGCTTTTGCTGCAACTGACGGGCGATCTCCAACAGCGCCGCCACCCCGCTGGCACCATCATCGGCCCCTGCAATGGGTTGTTGCCTGCGCATCGGGTCGCTCTCCTGGTCCGCAAACGGACGCGAGTCCCAGTGAGCAAAAAGCAGCACCCTCTTCGCCTGCGCTGGTGCGTAGCTCCCAATGATGTTACGGATGGGAAGCTTCCTGCCATCGTAGTGCGTCACTTCGGCCCGTTGTTCAGTGACCGTTGCCCCAAAAGCAGCCAGCTTCGCGGCCAGCCAGTCGCCACACGCCTCATGTGCCGCCGTACCTGGAACACGGGGTCCGAAAGCCACCTGTCCTTCCAGGTAACGGTAGGCACTGTCTGCATTGAACGCAGGCGACTGCGGCTGGTAGGGCTCAGCAACCGCCGTTTTTTTACCTGACTGGCAAGAGTTGCATGAGATGGTAAGCATCAAACCCGCTATCATCGCAACCACCAGTGAAAACATCCCTGCTCTTCTCATCCTTTATTGTTGTTTCGTCAATCTTATTCAATCTTCATCCTACAGATTCCGTTGATAGTTGAATTCAGAAATACCGATGTTTCGGTAGGTCTCTTTCAGTGCCTCTTCATCGTCTGAAATCACCAGCAACTTGTCTCCTGCATGCAGCTCTGTTTGCCCTGTCGGCACGAAATACTGCTCACCACGCTTCACCATTACCACCAGTGTCTTGTCGGGAAATGGCATCTCAATCAGGTTCCTACCGTATTTCAGTGCCTCCTCGGTGATCAATATCTCTGTCATGACCGATTTGATCTCCTCCGCAAATTCCACGTCAAAATCCTCAAATGCCTTGTACTTGAGCGGTTTGGTTGCCACCCTTAACCATTTAGCTACAAGTGGTAGAGATGTGCCTTGCACCAGGAGTGAAACAAGGGTGATCACGAACACCATGTTAAAGATCCATCTGGCATCGGGGATGCCGGCTGCAAGGGGCAGAATGGCAAAGATAATGGGCACAGCTCCCCTCAGTCCCACCCACGAGACATAAAGTTTATCCTTGAATCCGATCTTACGGAAGGGAGCAAGAGTGAGGAACACTGTCAACGGCCGTCCAACAAAGATCAGGAAGAAAGAGACGATCAGTGCCGGTATCAGTACGTCGATCAGCTCAACCGGGTTGACCAGGAGTCCCAGCGTGAGGAAGAGCAGGATCTGGCTCATCCAGGCAAATCCATCCATGAATTTCTTGGAGGTACGTTTATGTGTAAATCTGGAGTTGCCAATCACAAGTCCCGCTATATAAACGGCCAGATAGCCATTTCCATGCAAGAAAAAGGTAGCTGAAAAAACAAAAATCCCCAATATGAGCAGCAGGATCGGATAGAGAGAGGCGTTCTCCATCCGGATCCGGTTGATGATGCCCACAGCAACCTTCCCACCCAGGTAGCCGCTGGCGGCACCCACTACAAGTTGTATCACAATGCTCAGCAATATATGACCGATCTGAGGATTGTGACCCGACTGGATAATGCCTAAGAACAGGATGGTGAGCATGTAAGCCATTGGATCGTTGCTACCACTCTCCAGCTCCAGCAGTGGCCTCAGATTGTTCTTCAGTACCAACCCTTTGGAGCGAAGGATGCCAAACACCGATGCCGAATCGGTGGATGAAAAGGTGGATGCCAGCAGCATGGCCGTCAGCAGGCTAATGCCCATACCTGCGAACATGAAACCCGAGAGCCACCAAATAAAAAAGCCTGTCAGCAGTGCTGTGATCAGTACTCCCAGGGTAGCCAGCACCACGCCCGGCCCAATCACCGGTCTGATTTCCACGAATTTCGTATCCAGTCCACCCGAAAAGAGGATGATGGCCAGACAGATGGTGCCGATGATCTGAGCTGTTTGTACGTTCTCAAAGAACAGACCGAAACCCTCGGATCCGAAGACCATCCCCACCAACAGGAACAACAGCAAGACTGGCACTCCAAAACGGTGGCCAGCCTTACCCAACAGTATGCTGATAAAGAACAATACCGAACCGGTCAGCAACAATAGCTCTGTACTGATCATCATGATTTCCACTCTTATCTTTTTATTGCGTGAAGGTGACCGACTGCTCCGCTACAGAAAGTACTGCCCGCAACCCGGCAATCAGGGGATAGTTCTCCTTCACATGCCCCATAGGAAAGTCGAAGCAGAGCGGGAAGTCATGCCGTTCCACTCCCTTCCGGATCACTTGCAAAAGAGGAGCATCCATCTGATTATCCTCCTCATAGTCGGTAAATTGTCCCACAATCATACCGCCAATCCTGTCGAAGACACCGGCAAGCAGCAGCTGATGGATCATCCTGTCCACCTTATAAGGATGCTCACCGGTCTCTTCCAGAAAGAGGATGCCTCCTTTGGGTATTTTTGCAAATTTTGTGCCAAGCAGAGAGGTGAAAACCGACAGATTGCCGCCGAAGAGGCGTCCGGTAGCCATGCCCCTACGGTTCAGGGTGAATGTGGCAGTGAGAGGGATCTGATAGCTCACCCGTTTGCCGAACAGGATATCCTTCATATAGCCGGTTGCCCTGTCACGCTCTCCCTCCTCCGCCAGATGTTTTGCCATGGGAGCGTGCAGTGAAGCAATACCCTGCAACTGAAGAGCAGCATGCAGGGCGGTGATATCGCTGTAACCCACCACCCATTTGGGGTTCAACCGGATTCGCGTGAAATCGAGGTGCGGAAGCAGATGAACCGCCCCGTAACCACCGCGGGAGCAAAGGATCAACCGCACAGCAGGATCGTCCATCGCCTGCTGAAGATCTGCCAGCCGCTCCTCCACATTGCCACTGTAACGACCATGGTTGCCAAGTGCATGAGGGGCAATCTGAGGTTGCAATCCCCATCTTTTCAACACTTCAGCCGCCCCATACACCCACTGCGCCTCGATCCTTCCCGCTGGGGAAAGGATCACTGCTCTGTCATTTTGTTTGAGGGCGGGGGGTCTTTTCATCTCTTGTCTCGAGGCTGTTGCTTATGCGTCGATATTGGCATAGGTGGCATTCTCCTCGATAAATTCACGCCGCGGCCCCACTTCTTCACCCATCAGCATGGTGAAGATGATATCCGCATCGGCGGCATTCTCAATGGTCACCTGTTTCAATAGCCTGTTCTCGGGATTCATCGTGGTCTGCCAGAGCTGCTCGGCATTCATCTCTCCGAGACCTTTGTATCGCTGGGTGTGAATCGCATTCTCGTTGCCGTCGCCATACTTATCAATGAAATCCCTGCGCTGTCGCTCGCTATAACAATACTCCTCCACCTTCCCCTTCTTGCAGAGGTAAAGTGGTGGGGTGGCAATATAGACATAACCATTCTCGATCAGCACCCGCATGTAACGGAAGAAAAAGGTGAGGATCAACGTGTCGATGTGACTCCCATCGACGTCGGCGTCAGTCATCAGTATGATCTTGTGATAACGAAGTTTGGCTATGTTGAGTGCTTTGGAGTCATCCTCGGTCCCGATGGTAACGCCCAGTGCCGTATAAATATTCTTGATCTCTTCACTCTCCAGCACCTTGTGTGGCATCGCCTTTTCCACGTTAAGGATCTTACCGCGAAGCGGCAGGATCGCCTGGAAGTTACGGTTGCGGCCCTGCTTGGCGGTACCCCCCGCAGAGTCACCCTCCACCAGGAAGATCTCACTCACCTCGGGATCCTTGCTGGAGCAGTCCGCCAGCTTACCCGGCAGTCCGGCTCCTGAGAGGGGAGACTTGCGCTGCACCATCTCACGAGCCTTGCGTGCTGCCTGACGAGCCGTGGCTGCCAGGATCACCTTCTCCACGATCAGCTTCGCCTCTTTGGGATGCTCCTCAAGATAATATTTCAGTGCCTCGCCGATGGCCTGGTCTACAGCTCCTATCACATCGCTGTTACCCAGCTTGGTCTTGGTCTGTCCTTCGAACTGCGGCTCGGCCACTTTCACGGAGAGTACCGCGGTGAGCCCTTCCCGGAAGTCATCACCACTGATCTCCACTTTCACCTTATCCAGCATCTTGGAGTCCTCGGCATACTTCTTCAACGTACGGGAGAGCCCCCTGCGGAAACCGGTAAGGTGAGTGCCTCCCTCAATGGTGTTGATGTTGTTTACGTAGGAGAAGATGTTCTCGTTGTAGGTGTCGTTATAAGTCATCGCGATCTCGATCGGGATACCGTTCTTCTCGGTAATGATATGGATCGGCTCCTCGATGAGCGAATCCTTGTTCTTATCAATGTAGAGCACGAACTCCTCGAGGCCTGTTTCAGAATAGAACCGTTCAGTCTTGAACGATCCATCTTCCCTTGGATGACGTTTGTCGGTGAGCGTCAGTGTCAATCCCGCATTCAGGAACGCCAGCTCACGCAGGCGGGTGGCCAGTATGTCGTAGCGGTATTCCATGACGGTGAAGATGGTGTCATCGGGCTTGAAAGTGATGATGGTGCCGGTCTCATTGGTTTCACCCACAATCTGGACTTCAGCATATGGCTTGCCCTGTGAATACTCCTGCACATATATCTTACCGTTACGGTGTATCTCTGCTTTCAGATAGATTGAGAGCGCGTTGACACAGGAAACACCCACACCATGGAGACCTCCGGAGACCTTATAGGTCCCCTTGTCGAACTTACCACCGGCATGGAGCACCGTCAGCACCACCTCCAGTGCCGATTTCTGCTCCTTCTCGTGGAAGTCAACCGGTATCCCGCGACCGTTATCCTTTACCGTGACAGAGTTGTCTTCGTTGATGATCACATTGATCTCACTGCAGTAACCGGCCAGGGCTTCATCGATCGAATTGTCTACCACCTCATAGACCAGGTGGTGCAATCCTTTCTCGCTCACATCACCGATATACATGGCCGGGCGTTTGCGAACCGCCTCAAGACCTTCCAGTACCTGTATATTTTGGGCGGAATAGTTCCCGCTGGCCACATTTTTTTCTTCTTCTGACATATTCTTTTGCTAATTTATATCACTTTATATTTGAATGCCTTACGGAGGCACTTCCCGATTGTTTAAAAACGAACAAATATACGAAAAAAACGCCTCTTAAGCAACCCTTTTTGTTTTTTTAGCGCTATTCATCAGCGGACATACCAAGAATGACCTTACAACTCATCATCGATGGCTGCCCTCGCCCTCCGCAACGAAAAGGCATTGTCCGGCACCTTACGCACAAAAAAGCCGGACAATCCTGTCCGGCTCTCTCTATGCGTATGCGTTGGCAGCAATCAGCTTAAGCTGTTCACATGTGCGGCCAGCTTCGATTTCAGGTTGTTGGCCTTGTTCTGGTGAATGACATGCTTCTTCGCCAGCTTATCCAACATGGAACAAACTTCAGGGTACAACTTTACCGCCTCCTCTTTCGAGGTCAGGTTACGAAACTTGTGCACACTGTTGCGGGTGGTGCGGAAAGCATACCGGTTGGTTAAACGGCGTACTTTGGTCTGCCTGATTCTTTTTTCTGATGATTTGTGATTTGCCATTTTGATTGACGCGTATGTATGTATGTTTAATTTTTTCTGTTTTTGGTAGCCCATAGGGGAATCGAACCCCTCTTTCCAGAATGAAAATCTGATGTCCTAGCCGATAGACGAATGGGCCTTTCAAGGGGCGTAAACCCTGGCTAAACAGCTTGCTGTCTCAATTGCGGGTGCAAATATAGAGCCTTTTTGTGAAAGTGCAAAATAATTCTTTTATTTTTCCCCTAAATATTTCCCTCAATCTGCTCTAGAGCTTCAAAATGAGTTCAAATGATTTTTTTATCCGTTTATAATTGGATTGCTCATATTTTTTACCTATTTTTGCAGCCCGTAAATTCAAAATGCAACACATAAACAAGATCTCATATGAAACGAGCATGAACATGTTTTTCACACAAGTACATGATAACAGCGAGTTCCATACGACCTTAATGTAAAATAATAAAAATATTATCATATGAAACGTACATTCCAACCCTCAAACAGAAAGAGAAAGAACAAACACGGGTTCCGCAGCCGCATGGCTTCCAAGAACGGCAGAAAAGTACTTGCTGCACGCCGTGCCAAGGGACGGACCAAGTTGTCTGTTTCCGACGAATATTGAGATTGAAGACTACAATCCACTGCAAAAACAGGAATAGGCCTCACGGGTTATTCCTTTTTTTTTGATCCCAAATAACTCACCCAATATCCCGGAAGATTCCTCTTTTTCCACCCTACACCAACACACTGCCATTATTTTTTCCTATTTTTGTAGAGGATTTGACTTATCCGGCAAACCGATCGACCGTTATGAGAAAAAAACAATCCCAGACGAACTGCTTTGGAGGCAGTATCATCAAAAATCTACTGATGATTGCAGCCAGTGGCCTCCTTCTGGTGCTGCTGGCACTGCTGTTTCTCCACGTTTACACCCGTCACGGGCAACAAGTGGAGATTCCCTCACTCGAGGGACTACAGGCCGGGGAGGCCAACAGACTGCTGCGTGCCAAAGGGTTGCATGCTGAGATCGTGGACTCGGTCTATTTTCGCGATGGTGTTCCAGGAGCTGTGATCGATCAAACCCCCAAGGCGGGGAACAAGGTGAAAGAGGGAAGGGCCATCTACATCACCATCTACTCCCGAACGCCGCAGATGGTGGCGGTACCCGGACTGGTAGACTATTCCATACGGCAGGCTACGGCAATGCTCACCTCCATGGGATTCAGCCAGATCGCCCTCGAAGAGATCCCCTCTGAATATGAGGGGTTGGTAGTGGCGGTCAAATACCGGGGCAGGATCCTGGTAGCGGAAGAGAAAGTACCGGCCGCCTCACCCCTGACACTGGTGGTCACCAAAGCGATGGAGAGCGATTCACTGCTGCAGGAACAGACAGGAAATGAGCATAGAGGCAACCCGGAGGAGGGAGCCATCGATGATACTTTTTTTTAAAGAGCCGACTTGTGAGTTACGACCAAATGGATGATGAAGACCTTCTTCCGGAAGAGGAGAGCGATGCCGATGAGCGCCGGGAGGAGGATCAGCAATATGAACACTACCGGTTTGTAGCGGATAAGGGACAGAGCCAGTTACGAATCGATAAGTTCCTTGCCGTACGAATCGAGGGGATCTCACGCAACCGTATTCAGCAAGCGGCTGATGCCGGCTGCATCCTGGTGAACGGTGAGCCGGTAAAAGCCAGCTACAAGGTGAAACCACTCGATGTGGTCACCATTGTGATGGACCGTCCCCGCCATGAGTTGGTCATACTCCCGGAGAATATCCCGCTCGACATCGCCTATGAGGATGAGGCGTTGATGGTGATCAACAAGCCTGCCGGCATGGTGGTACACCCCGGTCACGGCAACTACAGCGGTACGCTGGTCAATGCTGTGGCCTACCACCTCTACGGGGAAGAAATCAAAGAGCTGAACGACCCGCGAATGGGACTGGTACACCGCATCGACAAAGATACCTCGGGGCTGCTGCTGGTGGCCAAGACACCCGAAGCGAAGACCCACCTCTCGGCTCAGTTCTTCAACAAGGAGACCAAACGTCTCTATGTGGCGCTGGTGTGGGGCAACCTGTCGGAAGACAGCGGCACCATTGTGGGGAACATCGGGCGAGATCCGAGAGACCGGATGGTGATGCGGGTTTTTCCAGAGGGAGAGCAGGGCAAGCCGGCGGTGACCCACTACCGTGTCCTGGAGCGGTTTGGTTACGTAACACTGGTGGAGTGCCGTCTGGAGACCGGCCGCACCCACCAGATACGGGTGCACATGAAACAGATCGGCCACCCTCTCTTCAACGACGAGCGTTATGGCGGCAGTGAGATACTGAGGGGCACCCATTTTGCCAAATACAAACAGTTTGTTTACAACTGCTTTGCGCTCTGCCCGCGGCAGTGTCTGCATGCCCGCACGCTGGGGTTCATCCACCCGGTGACGGGCGAGGAGATTCACCTTGAGAGCGAGATCCCCGATGACATGCAGCAGGTGATCGACCGCTGGCGCAGCTACACGGCATCGAGAGATACAACAGGATCAACCGTTTAGTCTAACATAATGATGAAACGAAACATAGCCATTGTCTGGGGAGGTTACTCCTCCGAAAAGGTGGTCTCAGAGAAGAGCGCTGCGGGCATCTACTCGTTCATGGACAAGGAACGCTATCACATCTGGAAAGTAAGAATCGATCGTGAGGGTTGGATGGCCGAGCATCAAGGCACCCTGCTCCCGGTAGATAAAAACGATTTCAGCATCACAACCAGTGAGGGAGTGGTACGGTTCAACTATGCCTACATCACCATCCATGGTACCCCGGGGGAAGATGGCACCCTGCAGGGTTACTTCGACATGATCGGTATCCCCTACTCCGGCTGCGGCCTGCTGCCCTCTGCCCTCACCTTCAACAAGTTCGCCTGTAACCATTTCCTGAAGAGCTTCAACATTGAGGTTCCGGGCTCCATCCTGCTGCGAAGAGAGGAGCCCTTCTCTAAGGAACAGATCCTTTCATCGCTGGGAATGCCGCTCTTTGTGAAACCCAACGTGGGAGGATCGAGTTTTGCCACCACCAAGGTGAAAGAGGAATCAGCCCTGGAAAGAGCCATCGCCGAAGCTTTCACCGAGGCAGCCGAGGTGGTCGTGGAGCAGTTTGTAGCCGGCAGGGAGGTAACCTGCGGCTGCTATTCCTCCCATAAGGGGTTCACCATGCTTCCGCTTACCGAAGTGGTCACCCACAACGAGTTCTTCGACTACAATGCCAAGTATAACGGGCAGGTGGAAGAGATCACACCGGCACCCATTCCGGAGGCGATGACACAGTCTGTGCAACAGACCACAGCACGCATCTACCACCTGTTGGGTGCCCGTGGCATCATTCGTGCCGACTATATTCTGGACGGAGAGCGCCCCGTATTACTGGAGGTGAATACCACCCCCGGCATGACCCCCACCAGCTTCATTCCGCAGCAGGCTGCTGCTGCCGGTATCTCCATGACCAATATCTTCACCGAGCTCATTGAATCAGCTTTCACGACTCACTAAAACCGCTAACACGTAAATGAGATGGAAGTAACCCCAACCAACCAATTTGATGAGATCCGCCCCCTCCACGACAGCGAGGTGGAGGATGCCATCTCTTCCCTGATCGCCGACCCTCTCTTCCGGCGTGCTGCTGAACCGTTCATCCAGCCTTTCACCTGGGATCAGTTCATCGCTGCCCTGGGAGACTGCAAAAGTAAAGATGCGTTCCAAAGCAACATCATCTACCCGGTCATGAAGCAGCTGATCGGAAAAACCACGACCGAACTGAAAGGGTTCGGATGGGAACATACCGATAAGCAAAAAGGCAGCCTTTACATCTCGAACCATCGTGACATTGTGCTCGATGCCGCCTTCCTCAACATCCTGATGTTCGACAAGGCAATGCCCACAACCGAGATTGCCATTGGTGACAACCTGCTCATCTACCCCTGGATAGAAAAACTGGTGCGCCTCAACAAGAGCTTTATCGTGAAAAGAGGTGTCTCGGTACGTCAGATGCTGCAGGTATCTAAGCTCCTATCCGACTATATTCATGACACGGTTGTCACCCGCTCTCAGCCGGTATGGATTGCACAACGGGAAGGGAGAGCAAAGGACTCAAACGACAAGACACAGACCAGTCTGCTGAAGATGCTCACCCTCCACGACAGTGCCCATCCCCTGGCGACACTGAAAGAGTTGCATATCATCCCGGTGGCCATCTCCTACGAGATTGATCCCTGTGACTACCTCAAAGCGCGGGAATATCAGCTCAAACGTGACAACCCTGCCCACTGCAAGAGTCACGCCGAAGACCTGGAGAACATGATCACCGGCATCATGGGTAGCAAGGGAAAGGTTCATTTTCGCTTTGGCAACCCCATCAACAAACTACTGGAAGATATACCGGCCGATACACCCAAAAATGAGCTGATTGAGAAAGTGGCTACCATGATCGATCAGGAGATCTACCGCAACTACAGCTTCTTTCCCTGGAACTATGTGGCTTATGACATGATGACCGGTGAGCGACGTTTTGCAAATGAGTATGGTGAAGAGGAGCGCCAGCAGTTCGAAGCATACCTGGAGAGGCAGATCGGGAAAGTTAAGATCTCCAACCGCGACGATGCTTTTCTTCGGGAGATGATGGTGATGATGTATGGCAATACGCTGAAAAACAGTCTACTTGTACCCTAACTGGATGGTGGTGAGAAAATCGGTGAACCTGCTGATGGCATGGATGCTTTTCATGTTCCTCCCGGGATGTGATGAGGAGCCGGAGCGTCTGAACGACTACCTGGTCGATCTGGCCACCCGTATCCAAACCAGAGAGGGGTGTCGCTACCGGTTAGACAACAACCGCCTGCTGATCCCTCTCCAGGGAGAGGATTGCTCCGGCAACAACGGCCAGCGGGTGATCCTCAACTACAGCTTGATGAATGGTGACACCATTCGCGTCAACGCTGTCAGTGACATCTTTACCGACGGCATCCGGACAGTAGGCTTTCCCGAAGGGTATGGAGCCGATCCGGTAAAGATCCAGAGCGTGTGGACTTCAGGGGGTTATCTCAACCTGATCTTTGAAACGGAATACCACAGCCGGCCACACAGGGTTGCGCTTTTTCGTGACACCCGTGCAGAATCGATCGACTTGTGGTTCAGTCACTCCCGCGAGGGCGATCCTCCTGGCTACCCGGAGAAGATGTATGCCTCCTTTTCTCTCGATGCCCTGCACAGTGCGGATGATCAACCGATAGATTTCCGGCTCTTCATCCACACCGGGGAGGGTCTCCGCACTTTTCACTTCACTCTGCAGGAATAGGCTCCTCGTCAATGGTGAAATCGATCGGTAGCAGGCACTTGACATTCACCTTCTCTCCACCGTTTTCACCGGGTATCCAGCGTGGCATCAGGCCCAGCACGCGGATGGCTTCGTTGTCGAGCTGCGGGTGCAGACCCTCCACCACCTCTATATTGGAGATGGAACCATCCTTGCTCACAATGAAAGAGCAGAGAATACGTCCCTCAATGCCCTGTTGACGTGCCTCTTTCGGGTAACGGATGTTGTGGGCGATAAACTCGGCCAGTCCCTCCTCACCATACTCATAGCGGGGCATCTGATCTACAATGGTGAGGATCTCATTCTGTTCAATGATCTCCCTATCTGTCTTGGCATAGGCACGGGCGGTGGCGCTCTCGGAGGGCATGGTCTTGACCGGTGCCCTGCGTGCCTGTTTGTTCAGCTTGAAATACATCGGCACATAGCTCTCGGCACGCACAATCTCACCGTGATGCCGTGCCGGTCGCCAGGGGGGCATCAGCTGCAGAATACGCAATGCCTCTGCATCCAACAAGGGATCGGCACGGTGGATGATTTTGAAGTTTGAGAGTGTCCCATCCTTCTCCACCACGAAAGTGTAAACCACCAATCCCTGGATATCGCGCTCCACAGCTTCAGGTGGATAGCGAAGCGTATTGGAGATGAAACGGTGCATCTCGGCGGTACCACCGGTGAACATCGGCAGAATATCGGGATCTTCAACTATACGGTCACTGGCAGAAAGGGGTGGCTCCTGTGCCATCACCCCCCATTGCTCTCCAGTCATGCTACCGGCCCAGAGAGCAAGGGTCAGCATTAAGGTAAATATGGGTAACTTCATCGATCGTTGTGGTATGATTAAATTTTACATTTTCGTTCGACAAAGATACCAAAATGAGCTGTACTTCACAAATGAAACCTATCCGGGAAATCAATTTCACACGATTTCACCAACGACTCTCAAGAAAGACGCATGAGCCAGACGATTATCGCACAAAAAAAGCGTATCTTTGCACCCTCAAAAGATTGTTTTATGCAGAATATCCGTAACATCGCCATCATTGCTCACGTGGATCATGGCAAAACCACCCTGGTGGACAAAATGCTTATGGCCGGTCACCTGTTCCGCGAGAACCAGCAACAGGAGGAGCTGATCCTTGACAGCAACGACCTGGAGCGCGAGCGTGGCATCACCATCCTCTCCAAGAATGTCTCCATCCATTATGGCGACACCAAGATCAACATCATCGACACACCGGGTCATGCCGACTTTGGCGGGGAGGTGGAGCGGGTGCTCAACATGGCCGACGGCTGCCTGCTGGTGGTTGACGCCTTCGAGGGGCCGATGCCACAGACACGTTTTGTTTTGCAGAAAGCACTCGAAATCGGTTTGAAACCGGTACTGGTGATCAATAAGGTGGACAAGCCCAACTGCCGTCCCGAGGAGGTGCAGGAGAAGGTGTTCGACCTGATGTTCAGCCTCGACGCCACTGAGGAGCAGCTCGATTTCCCCACCATCTACGGATCAGCCAAGCAGGGGTGGATGTCTGACGACTGGAAGAAACCCTCCGGCAACATCGTCCCACTGCTGGATGCCATCATCCACCATGTTCCCGCACCGAAGATGCGGGAGGGTACCCCGCAGTTGCTGATCACCTCACTCGATTACTCCAACTATGTGGGGCGCATCGCCGTGGGGCGCGTGCATCGCGGTACGCTGCTCTCCGGAAAGGAGTATGCCCTATGCAAGAGAGACGGCAGCATCAGGAAGACCCGGATCAGGGAGCTGAACATCTTCGAGGGACTGGGCAGGACGAAAGTGGATGCAGTGAGCTCAGGCGACATCTGCGCGCTGATCGGCATTGAGGGCTTCGAGATCGGCGACAGCATCACCGACCTGGAGAAGCCGGAGCCGCTCGACCCCATCGCCATTGACGAACCCACCATGTCGATGCTCTTCACCATCAACAACTCACCTTTCTACGGACAGGATGGCAAGTATGTCACCTCGCGCCACATCTACGACCGTCTGATGCGGGAACTGGACAAGAACCTGGCCCTGCGCGTGGAGGAGACCGGCAATGCCGACTCCTGGATCGTCTATGGCCGCGGGGTGCTGCACCTCTCGGTGCTGATCGAGACGATGCGCCGCGAGGGATATGAGTTGCAGGTGGGTCAGCCGCAGGTGATCATCAAGCAGATCGGTGGCGAGAACTATGAGCCGGTAGAGCAACTGACGGTCAACCTGCCGGAAGAGTCGGCCAGCAAGGTGATCGACATCATCACCCGCCGCAAGGGGGAGATGCTTTCGATGGAGAGCAAGGGAGACCGCATGCACATGGAGTTCACCATCCCCTCACGCGGCATCATCGGTCTGAACAACATCGTGCTCACGCTCTCTGCCGGAGAAGCAATCCTGGCTCACCGCTTTCTGGAGTACCAGCCCTGGAAAGGTGTCATCGAAAAGCGGCAGAACGGTTCCATCATTGCCGGCGAGTCGGGCAACGCCTACGCCTATGCGCTCGATAAGCTGCAGGATCGCGGCCGCTTCTTCATTGAGCCACAGACCGACGTCTACCAGGGACAGGTGGTGGGTGAGCACAGCAAGGAGGGCGACCTGGTGGTAAACGTCACCAAGTCGAAGAAGCTGACCAACGTGCGTGCCTCCGGCAGCGACGACAAGGCACAGCTCGCTCCCCCCGTAGTCTTCAGCCTGGAGGAGGCACTCGAGTACATCAAGGAAGATGAATATGTGGAGGTAACCCCCCACCACATGCGCATCCGCAAGATCATCCTCGACGAGACAGAGCGCAAGCGGGCGTCGAAGAAAGGATAAGCAAGCAAAAGGAAAGCCGCCCTGAATGCAGAAACGCATGGGCGGCATCTATCATCAGACGTTTGTTGCTCAGCGCAACAGACGTTATTTTTTGATCAGGTTGATAAACTCCTCGCGGGTTTTTTGCTCCCGGAAGACACCGGTGAAGTCGGAGGTGGTGGTGATGGAGTGCTGCTTCTCCACGCCCCGCATCTGCATGCACATGTGCTGTGCTTCAATCACCACCATCACCCCCATCGGGTTGAGGGTCTTCTGAATGCACTCCTTGATCTGGGTGGTGAGCCGCTCCTGCACCTGCAGGCGGTGGGCATAGATATCCACCACGCGGGCAATCTTGCTCAGTCCGGTGATGTACCCGTCAGGAATATATGCCACATGAGCTTTTCCAAAGAAGGGGAGCATGTGGTGTTCACACAACGAAAAGAGATCGATATCCTTCACAATCACCATCTGACGATAGTTCTCCTTGAAAAGGGCGGAACGGAGGATCTCCTCTGGGTCCTGCCAATATCCTTTTGTCAGGTACTGCATCGCTTTGGCCACACGGAGAGGTGTCTTGATCAACCCATCACGGCCGGCATCCTCACCCAGGAGCGAAAGTATATCCTGCATATGATCCGCTATCAGTGAGCGGTTCTTCTCCAGTTCTTCTGTTGACATCTGTTGATCTTCTGTTATGGGGAGCTTCAATCTTCCTCTCCGCCGGAGTAGGCACGGTGCACCGGTATCTTCACCTCATCCACCACGAGATACATCTCCCGTCCAAAAGAGGGGAATGCGCTCTGTATCTCTTTCATCACCTCTTCGGCCTCCTCACGCTTTTCAAAATTACCGACACGCAATCGCCAGAAAGGTGAGTCGAACAACACCACCGCTTCATGCTCCGGAAAGGCATGCTCAATGAGCTGTTTTTTGCGGGTGGCCTCCTCGCGTGAGGTACGCTGGTTGTTACCGGAAAAAACCTGAATCTTGTATCCCCGCATCTTGTAGTACTGCATCGACCCATCGGGAGTGGTATAAATCTGTCTGGGAGGAGCCATGGAGCGTCCCACGATCCCACTGATGTTCTCATCTTCGAAAACCCTCACGCGCCCCTTACCGGGCTGATCCCTGTTCAGCTCCTGAAGAATCTTGTTATTCGAATGAGACTGTTGACCATATAGTGCTGTTGTCATGAGCAACAACAGGGAATAGAAAAGAATGGGCAATCTATGCATCTCTTTTTTCTGCAAAGGTAAAGAATTACCACAGATTCGGGTTGAATCTGTGGTAAAATTCTGTTAATAACTTAAAATGCCTCAATGATGGGCATGAACTTGTCCACGCTCAGTGAGGCACCGCCAATCAGCCCCCCATCCACATCGGGATTG
The DNA here is from genome assembly GCA_018433945.1 of Proteiniphilum sp. GTDB lineage: Bacteria > Bacteroidota > Bacteroidia > Bacteroidales > Dysgonomonadaceae > Proteiniphilum. Next base: position 15,492 of record JAHDQF010000007.1, read on the forward strand.
GAAAAAAGCTCTTTCGCATTGGCCGCATTACAGCTGCCACCATAAAGGATGGAGGCATTGCCGGCTACCGCTGCACCATATTTGCCGGTGAGGGCCTCGCGAATGAAAGCATGCATCTCCTGAGCCTGTGCAGCGGTGGCTGTCTTACCGGTACCGATTGCCCAAACCGGCTCATAGGCCAGTATGATCTTCCCGAAATCATTGGCCGGCAGATCAAACAATGAGGCTTCCATCTGCGATTTCACCACCTCAAAATGTTTTCCAGACACTCTCTCCTCCAGCACCTCACCGATGCAGAAGATGGGGGTCAGGCCGTTGGCGAGTGCCAGCAACACTTTCTCCTTGAGGATTTCCGGTGTTTCGTGGTAATAGGCACGCCGTTCACTATGGCCAAGGATAACATATTTCGCTCCGGTGGAAGCCACCATCGCTGCTGAGACCTCTCCGGTATAGGCACCGGCGGCCTTGTCGGCACAGTTCTGGGCAGCCACCCCAATGTGGTTGCTGTCCACGACATCTACCACGCTTGCCAGGTGGATGAAAGGAGTACCGATGATCACATCGCAGTGCACCGATTTCTCTTTCAACGCTTCATTCAGTTCTTTCGCCAGTGCGATACCCTCCTGCAGGTTCTTGTTCATTTTCCAGTTACCTGCTACAATGTTCTTTCTCATACTCATACAAATATTAATGGTTACTATTTTCGATCTACATCAGTTATTTCCGCTTATCTCAATTTTTTCTCCCGACGGGCACTCCTCATTTCCAGCCATTTAAGAAGAAACAGGGGTATCAGCAACAACAGAGATAACATCAGCAGACGACCGGTGTCACCCAGTTGCGGCGCTTCCATAGAGTCGTCAAAAGGCAAAGTGTCAGGCAGTTGGCTGTCATCCCACTTGTTGATGACAACCCCTTCCCGGAGGAGCATCAATCCCGGGTTTGAACGTATCATTGTCTTGAGCACCCTTTCATCGGCGATGGCAAAGCGGAACCCTGTGCGGTGAAGCTCTTTCCAGGCTTCCACCACATCGATTGGTGAAGCGGTGAGCAGATAGAAGGAATAACCCTCCTCAACTGCTAAACGATGCAGCAGTTTGAATTGATCCAGGTAACGCAGCTCCATCTCCTCAAGTGAAGGAGCGATCATCAGGAAAAGCCAATCGGGTTCCAGCAATATCTGATCGGTGATGTCACTACCCACAGTCAGCGAGCCACTCTCTATATCTGGGTACAACACCGTTATGGCAAAATCTTCAATAGCCGGTTTGATTCCCTCCCGTACCAGGCGACTGCGCATATCTACGAATGTCCAGGTTGAATCGTTCCAGGGATAATTCTCTTCGGTAAACGCTTTCTCCACCCCATCTTTCTGATAGATAAATACGGTCTCATAAATGTCAGCCAACTCCGGATCCACCTCCATCTGTTCCGGAATGGAGGCCCCGATGTGATAGGGACGAAAATCAAACATTGGCAACCGGTGGAGGTTGTGCAGGGCAAACAACAGGGCGAACAGCAGTACCCATCCCGTAGCGGCTGGAGCCATCCTTTTCCCGAAGAGAGGGGTGATTCTCTCCTGTTTGAGGAAGAGCAGCAACAGGGCAGCCAGGAGCACTATATTCTTCCAGAATGTCTCCCAGTTGCTGATCTTGAAAGCGTCGCCGAAACAGCCACAATCCTCCACCGGATTGGTCAGTGCGATCCAGAGCGTGAGCGGGGTGAAAAAAAGCAGGAAGAGACCGGTCAAACGCAATGTCACCTTGCGCCAGAGTCCAAGCAACAACATCATCCCCAGCATGAACTCACACACCACCAACAACAGGGAGAGAGGCAACGAGAGCGCCATCAACTGCGACAGCCCCATCTCAATCAGATAATCGTCGATCTTGTATGCGGTTCCAAGCGGGTCAACCGCCTTGACGAAGCCCGAAAAGGTGAAAAGCCCCCCCACCAACAGACGGGCGATCATCACTGCAAGATCAGTTCCTTTTCTATTCCACATCAGCTTCATGCCCGTTCCTCTCCAAAGTGCAGTTTGATCAGCCCAAAAATGGCATAGTTAATCATATCCAGATAGTTGGCATCTATACCCTCCGAGATAAGGGTTTTTCCCTGATTGCTCTCAATCTCCTTGATGCGGTAGATCTTCATCAGGATCAGATCGGTATAGGAGCTTATGCGCATGCTCCTCCAGGCTTCATCATAGTCATGATTCTTGGCATTCATCAGGGCCTTAGCCTGTTGCAGGAAGCCATCATAAAGGGACAGGGCCTCTTCGGCTGTGATATCGACGCAGTCGGCATAACCCAGCTTGAGCTGGATGAGTCCGATGATACCATAATTGACGATGCCGATGAACTCCGGAAATATCCCCTCCTCCACCCGGCTTTCACGCTTCATCTCCAGTGAACGGATCCGGTTGGCCTTGATGAAGATCTGATCAGTGACCGACTCCGGGCGCAGAATGCGCCAGGAAGCTCCATAATCGGTGAGCTTTTTCGAAAAGATCTCGCGGCAGAGAGCCGCCACTTCGTCAAACTGCTGATTGGTTGCATCCATCCTCAAAAAGCTTGATAGTGTAACATAAAAGATAAATGATGCGTGAGCATAGAATAGTCTCTTCTGCCGAACAAAGATAGACAAAAAAAAGTACAGGAACCCATCCTGTACCCTATTTCTCACTTTCAGTGGCCGGGGTGCGTCATGAAACCCGAAGCGACTTGCCCACACGGAGCACCGTACGCGAAGAGATGCTGTTGAGTTCACACAGCTCTTTCACTGATACGCCATATTTCCTGGCGATGGCTCCAAGGGTATCACCCTGCTTGATCCGGTGATACTTCACATCACCCGACACATACTTGTTGTTGCTGTTGGCTGCTTCTTTATAATGGTCGTTTGATGTTTGAATGGTAACAGTGCTGCTACGGGTGGTCTTTTTATAACTGGAGTTGGTGACCAGGTACTGATCTTGGTGAGGCACCTTGTTCTCAAAATCGATAATGAAGTTGGGATTGATGGGCTTACCCAGGAAACGTGTCTCGAAGTGAAGATGGGAGCCAAAAGAACGTCCCGTGTTACCGGCCAGTCCAATGGGCTGACCAGAACGGACGAACTCATTCTCCTCCACCAGGAACTTGGAGAGGTGACCATAGACCGTCTCCAGTCCGTTCAAATGACGTATCACCACGTAATAACCATATCCTCTCCGCTCAAACTGCTTCACCCTTACCTTGCCATCGAAAGCGGCATAGATGGTGTCACCGGTCTGTGCTTTGATGTCAATGCCATAATGGTAACGACGACTACCCCGTCTTCCGAAATTGGATGTCATGCGCCCATTGGCGGGCATGGTGAAGTTTTCGAGGTTGACAATAAATGTGTCGGGGGCATTCTTCAAACTGCCATAGATGTTCACGTTGTGGTTCACCCACATCCCCTCATAAATATCGTCGGCCGGAATTGCTGTGGGATCAAATTCCTCTCTCCGTTCCACGGCCTCCTCAAGCACGGACAAATCCATTTTCAACTTCAGCCCATCGGCAAACAGACCAGGCTGTTCGGTTAAACTGGAACTGTGTAACTGCTTGTGATTGACCTCCGGTCTCGTTTTTTCCGGCGACTGGGAGGCTGCTTGTGAAAAAGCATTCAGGGTGAAGAACATCCAGGTTGCGGGCAACAGGATGCGTGCTTTCGCAAAAAAATGAGCTTTCTCCATTATATTTTATCTGATTCTTGTTTTTTCAATTAAAAATTGCATCAACCTTACTCCTACAGTTCATCATTCGCATATGTACAGGGATGAAGAAAATGAGGATAGGTGAAAATTTCACTCTCTGAAAAAAAACGTGCCAATTCGCGGGCTGCCGTCTCGGGTGAATCAGATGCATGCACAATATTCTCCTGCACACTCATACTGTAATCCCCCCTGATGGTTCCGGGTGCAGCCTCTCTGCCGTTGGTAACACCCGCAAGCTGTCGCACCACGTTGATCACATCCACCCCCTTTAACGCCATTGCCACCACCGGACTAGCCTGCATCGACGCTTTGATTCTGCCGAAGAAAGGCTTGTGTGCCAAATGTGCATAATGTTCCGATACCATCTCATCGGTTAAGCAAAGCATCTTCATCCCCACAATCTGTATTCCTTTCTTTTCGAAACGTGTGATCACTTCACCCAAGATACCTCGTTGAACAGCAGATGGTTTGAGAAGTACTACTGTAACCTCCATGGTTGAAAAACGATTACTAAATGACTCTAAAAATTGTAGATTTTTTTCCTTAAACGGTTTCAAAGTAAACTTTTTAATTTTTTCCATCCAAATAATGACCATTCTTTTTTTCACTCGTTCCGATACAAAAAAAGGAGAACCTCGTTACATGTGATTGATATACAACAAGTTTGATTAATTTATGTTATAAAACATATTTCGTTGATTTTAAAGACATTAGACATTTTTTAACATTATATTAACATGAACAGATTCTTTACAGGTGCTTCTCACAACTTCGTCCAACGATCCCATCATCCGGCAAACTGAAGAAGAGCCGGAATAAAATTTTTGCTATTTTAAGATCCAATCCTGTAAAATGAAAGAAAAAAGAACGGGAAGAATGAACAGATTTCTGTATCTTTGCCCAAATTTCACATAATAGTGTAAGATTCAGACATATGCCGAAGCGCACAAAGAGAAGAATGGAATGAATAAATACAAGCTAATCAACAACATCACCGGATGGGTTGTCTTTGCCGTTGCTGCTGTGGTATACCTGCTCACAATTGAGTCCTCGGCCAGTTTCTGGGACTGCGGCGAGTTCATCACCTCTGCATACAAACTCGAAGTGGGTCACCCCCCGGGTGCTCCTTTCTTTATGCTGATAGGAAACATCTTCACCCAGTTCGCAGGCGACCCATCCCGGGTGGCACTGATGATCAACAGCATGTCGGCACTGATGAGCGCTTTTACCATCCTCTTTCTCTTCTGGACCATCACTCACCTGACCCGCAAGCTGCTGCTGGGCAGCGGCAGCAAGCAATTAACCAGTGGGCAACTGATTGCTGTGATCGGCAGTGGCCTGGTGGGATCACTGGTCTACACCTTTTCCGACACCTTCTGGTTCTCAGCCGTAGAGGGTGAGGTATACGCCTTCTCCTCCATGCTCACCGCCCTGGTCTTCTGGCTAATACTTAAATGGGAGGACAATGCCGACGAGCCGCACTCCGACAAGTGGCTGGTACTGATCGCTTATGTGATGGGCCTCTCCATCGGTGTGCACCTGCTCAACCTGCTCTGTATTCCGGCCATTGTACTGGTCTACTACTACCGCAAAAATGAAACACCCACCTGGAAAGGAGGGCTACTCTCGCTGCTGCTCTCCTTTGGGTTGATCATCATATTAATGTGGGGCATCATCCCCGGCTTCACGAAGGTGGGAGGCTGGTTCGAACTCTTTTTCGTGAACAGCCTCGGCATGCCATACAATAGCGGCCTCATTGTTTACCTGATCCTGTTGGTTGCCACCATCACCTGGGGATTGATCGAGTCATCCTCAGAAAAGCGATCAGACAAGAGAGCACATATCGCACTGTTCATTGCTTTGGGCCTTACCGGGATCCTCTTTATCGGGAGTAATCTACTGTTATGGCTGATACTGATAGCTGCAGCAGCTTATCTGGTGTTCCGATACAAGAAGATGAACAACCGTTTTGTCAATCTGGTGATGTCCTCATTGATGGTGATCATGGTCGGCATCTCTGCTTACGCCCTGATTCCTATCCGCTCAAGTGCCAACCCACCGCTCGACCTCAACTCGCCGGAAGATATCTTCTCGCTGGGCAGCTACCTCAACCGTGAACAATACGGTCAGACACCGCTGATCCATGGCACCACCTACGCCTCGAAGATTGCCAGAAACGCCGATGGAACAGCCATTACGGCGGGTGAGAAAGCTTCCTACAGCAGAATTCTGAAAAACTCACCCGAGGAAAAAGACCGTTATGTAAAGAGCACTTCCAGCAACTACAAGTATACCAACACCATGCTTTTCCCCCGGATGCACTCCAATCCCAACAACCCCTCTTTCCGCAACCACATCATCGGATATGAGCGCTGGGGAGGCGTTACCGACCGCAACAGCAAACCCACTTTCCTGCAAAACATCCGTTTCCTGGTTAACTACCAGATCAACTATATGTACTGGCGCTACTTCATGTGGAACTTCTCGGGACGGCAAAACGATATCCAGGGTGATGGAGGCATCACTTCCGGCAACTGGATCACCGGAATTCCGTTTATCGACGAACATGTGCTCGGCCTGGGACCGCAGGACAACATTGCTCCCGACATCATCCACAACAAGGGTCACAACAAATACTATATGCTTCCGTTGTTACTCGGCATCTTCGGCATGCTCTATCAATGGCGGCTGAAAGAAAGAGGGAGAAAAAGCTTTGCCATCGTCTTCATGCTCTTCTTCATGACGGGTCTGGCCATCATCCTCTATCTCAATCAAACCCCGTTTGAACCGAGGGAGCGCGATTATGCCTACTCGGGCTCCTTCTATGCCTTCTCCATCTGGGTGGGGATGGGCGTGGCAGGCATCAGCCTGTTTCTGCGGAAATATATCAGGAATACCTCCGCCGCTGCCACACTCGCCACGGTAGCCTCACTTTTCGTCCCCCTTCAGATGGCATCACAAAACTGGGACGATCACGACCGCTCCGGAAGAACGCTGGCACGCGATACCGGCATGAACTACCTCTGTGGTGTAGGCGAAAACGGCATCCTGTTTACCAATGGCGACAATGATACCTACCCCCTGTGGTACGTACAGGAAACGGAAGGGTACCGCACCGACGTGCGGGTCACCAACCTCAGCTTCCTCCAGACGGAATGGTACATAGACCAGCTACTGCGTCCTGCCTATGAATCGACACCGTTGCCCATCAAATGGCCGCGACCGCGCTATTCGGGAGATGCAGGCAGTGCAGCCTTCGTCATCACCAAACAGGAGATTGAAAGTGTGTTGCGGCAGAACAATATTCCACCCGTCTCATTCGGCTCCTATTACGATGTGAACGCATTCAAAGACACCCTCTCGCTGAAACAGACCATGGAGAACCTGCGGACGGGACAAAACAGCAACCCCGCAAACCCGTTCAACACCGGCAATACCCCGATCATTCCCGGAAATGTGCTGGTACTCAATGTGGATACTGCCAATGTGGACTGGAAAGCGCTTCACGCGAAACCAAGCGACAAAATGTACATCAACCTGGGCGATAAATCGGCTGTTTACCGGCAGGAGCTGATGATTCTGGAGATGCTGACCAACATCAACGACGACCATTGGAAACGTCCCATTCACTTTGCCACCACCATCACCCCCAGCCTGTTCATGAACCTCCAGGATAGCAACTTTTCACTCAACGGGCTCACCTACCAGGTGGTGCCGGGCACGCCGCTCAGCAATGGAGTCAACACGGTGGCGGCCTATGACAACATGATGAACAAGTTCCGCTTTGGGGGACTGGAAGAGAATCCCCACATCTACCTCGACGAGACCTACCGGAGGATGATCTCCACCTTCCGCCTTTACTTCACCCAGCTGATCAACGCCCTGCTGGAAGAGGGAGAAAACGATAAGGCGCTGGCTGCGCTCGACAAAGCCAACCGGGTGATGCCTTCTTCAGCAGTACCCTACGGTACGGACGGCCTGCTCTTTGCCAGGGCCTATTATCGACTGGGAAAAAAAGAGAAAGCAACAACCATCATCCGCGAGATAGAGGAGCGCATCAATGCCAACCTCGACTGGTTTGCGCGACTGAAACCGTTACAGATCTCCAACACGCTTTCCGACATCATCTATAACAACATCAATCCCTCCCTGCTGATTGCGGCCATCTACCAGCAATATGACCGGGATCAATACAGTGCGACCGTCGACAACCTGCTGCAACATGCACAGTTCTTCTATACCCAGGGCATCACCTACGTGGGCGATCTGATTCTGCGGGAGATCACCGACAGCTCCGTGCGCAGTTACTACTCTACCCCAGCCGGTGATACAATCACCCGCTCCACTGAGGAGGAGACGATGCAGAAAGCGCTGAACATGATGCAGCGATATAGTCCAAAACTACTGGAACAGTATAGCAGCAGCAGTCCGACAGAATAACAACCGGCAGGGGCACTTGAGCGACCAGCAGTCAGCAGTCCGACTTGAATGCCCCTCTTCACGCTTAATCCGACAAGCAACCATGTTGATTGAACAACCCCCGCTGCTCTACAGACATCTCTACCCCGGTTCGCTCTGGCGCTTCAATGCTGAAGAGCAGAAAACAGTTTATCTCACCTTCGACGATGGCCCCATCCCTGAGGTGACACCCTGGGTGCTCAACCTGCTCGACCGGTACGGTATCAAAGCCACCTTCTTCTGCGTGGGAGACAATGTGCGGAAACACCCTGATGTATACCGGCAGCTGCTGGAGAGAGGCCACAAGACAGGCAACCACACCTTCAACCATGTGCAAGGGTGGAAGCACCGCACCCGCCTCCTGCTGGAGAACAGCGCCAAAGCAGCGGAGCTGATTGACTCCCGCCTGTTTCGTCCACCCCACGGCCATATGCGCGTGGCGCAGAACAGCGCACTGCAGAAAGCGGGATACAAAGTAGTGATGTGGGATGTGGTCACCCGCGACTACAGCCGCTTTATGACACCCGAACAGGTACTGCAGAATGTAAAGAAATACACACGCGACGGCTCCATCCTCGTATTCCATGATTCGCTGAAGGCGGAAAAGAATATGAAGTACGCCCTGCCCCGCGCCATCGAATGGCTGCAAAACGAAGGATATGCCTTCGACCTGATCCCCCAATAGGCTGATCCCCCCACGGAGTGAATCCTCTTTGGGTGAGATATCTCAATTCGCGACCCTGTCACTTAGAAAAACAAACATGACCATGCGAGAGAATTCATTGAAGACAATCCTGTCCCTTCTTGTTTGCAGCACAACCCTGCCTCTCTCCGCACAGATTACAGGAAGAATCACCGACAACCGGCACAACCCAATCGAGTTCGTAAACGTTGTGTTGTATGCTTTGCCCGACACCACCTTCATCACCGGTGCCGTAACCGACAGCCTGGGTAATTACACCATCACTACCGAACAGGTGAAAAACAGCATCATAAAAGCTACCATGGTAGGATATCGGACCGGTCAGTCGGTGATCACCGGTGAAGAGCCTCCCGTCGTGCGGAATTTCACCCTTGAGCCGGACGAGCGGATGTTACAGGAACTGGTGGTAGAGGGAGAACGTCCCGTGATGAAAGCCGAATCAGGCCGTCTCATCTACCATGTCTCTCCCCTGCTGCGCAATAAACCGGTCACCAATGCCTATGATGCATTGAAAGAGATACCGGGTGTGATTGAGCAGGATGAACAGCTGACGCTGATCGGCGCCAGTGGCATGACCGTGCTGCTGAATGGTCAGAAAACATCCATGACCTATGAGCAACTGATGACGCTGCTCAAAAGTATCCCCGTCTCGCGTCTGGAGGATGTGGAGATCATGTACAGCGCCCCTCCCCAATACAATATCCGCGGTGCCGCCATCAATGTTATACTGAAACAGGAGAGCCGGGAATCGCTTCAGACACCCTGGCAGGGAGAGCTGTCAGGCGGCTATACCCAGAGAACATACGGCAGCGGGAACGGGAGAGCCAACCTTTACTATATAGGTAAGCAGACAACCGTTGATATGCTGTACGGATATAATCATTATGCAATCCTCTCCTCGGAGAGTCTCAAGGCCGATCATCTGCTGCAGGAGCAGCTTTATCAGATCGACCAGCAAAGTGAAGGAGTCAATCATATAAACATCCATAATCTGCGGCTGGCAGCCGACCACACGCTGAAGAACAAGGATGAGGCCAGCCTCTCCTACACCGGGCAGTTTGGACGCAGCCATTTAGACGAGACCGCCACCACTGATATCTCCGGAACCATTATCGGATCAGATATCGACTCCAAAGGTCCCAATACCATGCACAATATCAAAGCGGACTACTCCTCTCATATCGGACTCAAGGCAGGTGTGGACTATACATGGTATCACGACCAATCGGATTACACACTGCTCAATTCGCAACTGGAATCCTTAACCCTGCCGGAGAGTATACAATCCTCCTCCTCGCAGACCATCCACCGTACCTTCTTCTATGCCAACCAGACACATACACTCAAAAACAGCTGGCAGCTCAACTACGGATTGAACTACTCCCTTGCACAAACATTCAATAAGGCAGATGCGGAGAAAAACGATGAGACTTACGAAGAAGCCACCTTCGATACGAGACAGGATGAGGATATCTGGAACCTGTTTGCCGGCTTCTCCAAATCGCTCTCACCGAAGCTCTCACTGCAGGCATCACTGGCCGCTGAATTTTACAAATCTACGGAACAGACGGGAGACATCAAAAAGACACTCTGGAATGATATGGCGTGGTTCCCTACCCTTAATATCAGCTACAACCATTCCGACAATCATATTCTGCAGCTGGAGCTCTCATCCGATAAAACCTATCCTCCCTATTGGAGCCTGAACCCGTCGGTATACCATTTTGGTGCCTATGGTGTGGCCTTCGGTAACCCACTGTTGCGGCCCCTGAAAGTGTACAGTGCAGGATTGACCTACCTCTATAAACAGAAATATATGATCCGCCCCTTCTTCAATCATATTACCGACTACTATACACAGTTGCCTTATCAGTCGCCCGACAGGCTGCGGCAGGAGTTTGTGATGCAAAATTTCAACTATCAGCAGACAGTTGGCTTACTGATGGTACTGCCTTTCAATCTCGGAAAAAAGGTCTCATCCCGCCTCGTCCTTAACGGTATGTACCGACGCGAGAAAGATGACAGCTTCTATGATATCCCCTTCGACCGGAAAACAGTGTTCGGCATCTTCCAGCTCAACTCAGACATCCGTCTTTCTTCCAAACCCAACCTGAAAATGAACATATCGGTTTATTATGCCACACCCGGTGTCATACAGGGTATCTACGACCTGGGATGGATGGGTGACCTCTCTGCGGGATTAACCTGGAGCTTCGATCAGGAGCGGGCTAAAATCATTTTCAAAGGGACAGACTTCTTCAAAACGAACACACCCAATGCATCTATCGATTATATGGGACAGAAAAGTTCGCTCGATGCCACCCGTGACACTCGCTCCTTTTCCCTCTCCTTTCTGTATCGCTTCGGCGGATACAGGGAAAAAGAACGGAAAGAAGTTGACACCTCAAGGTTCGGCATGTGATAACGAAGTGATATAGTGATTGCACAAATCAGCATCTCAATAGCAGTCAGATCTTTAACATAAAATCACTCAAAACTGATAACTGTCGGGAAAGAGACTCCTCTTAGCGTTAAATATGATTAAATATTTGATATTTTTTAGTATTGTGTATTGCATAGTACATTGTTTTGGCATACCTTTGTAGTATTCAATAAAGAAAGCGTAAATTCTGTAACGATTCCTCTCCGCAAGTAGTCAAAGCGGAATCACTAACAACCGAAGAGATGATCCACATTCGTCAGTTACACAAATCCTATCACACCGAAGCGCTGCCGCTTCACGTGCTCAAAGGAATCAGTCTCGATATTGAAGCCGGCGAGTACGTTGCCGTAACAGGGGCGTCCGGCTCGGGAAAATCCACCCTGCTCAACATCCTGGGGATCCTCGATACCTACGATGCAGGCGACTATCATCTCAACGGTACCCTGATCAAAAACCTGAGCGAGCGGCAGGCAGCAGGATACCGCAACGAAATGATCGGTTTTGTCTTCCAGTCGTTCAACCTCATCAACTTCAAAAATGCGCTGGAGAATGTGGCACTACCGCTCTATTACAAGAAAGTAAGCCGCAAGAAGCGCAACATCATCGCGATGGAGCATCTCGACAAAATGGGACTGAAGGACTGGGCACACCACATGCCCAATGAGCTGTCGGGGGGACAGAAGCAACGGGTGGCCATTGCCCGCGCCATGATCTCCAATCCCAAGGTGATCCTGGCCGATGAGCCTACCGGCGCCCTCGACAGCAAGACCACGGAAGAGGTGATGGAGGTACTCACCTCCCTCAACAGAGAGGGCATCACAACAATCATTGTTACGCACGAAAAATCGGTCTCCGACGCTACCAACCGGATCATTCACCTGAAAGACGGAATGATTGAATATGAGACGCGCAAGAACAACGGTGTGCATGACACCATTCAACCTGTTCATAATCAATCTGTATGATCGACCAGTTTCAGGAAATATACGACACGCTGAAGAAAAACAAACTGCGCACCGCCCTCACCGGATTGTCGGTATCATGGGGTATCTTTATTCTGATCGTGCTGCTGGGTGCCGGCAACGGACTGAAAAACGGGGTGATGCAAAACTTCAGCTCACGGGCCGTCAACCGCATCAACCTCTGGCCCGGCACCACCTCCATTCCCTACCAGGGACTCAAAACAGAACGCAACCTCAGCTTCACCGAAAGTGAAGTGGATCTGATCCGTCAGGAGGTGGAGGAGAGCCGCACCATCACCGCTCGCATCAACAGCACCCAAACCATCACCTATGGCAAGGAGTATGGCTCCTACAGCGTGAGAGGGGTGATGCCCGGGTATTACGATATTGAGAAACTGATCATTGGCAACGGGGAGGGACGCTTCATCAATCAGCTCGATATGCGGGAACAGAACAAGGTGATCGTGCTCGACAAGAAGATCGCCGACCTGCTGTTCCCCAATGAGGATCCCCTGGGCAAGCAGGTCAAGGTAGGACGGCTGATGTTCAAGGTGGTGGGTGTCAACAGCAAGAAAGAGCAGTGGGGCGGATCCAACGCCTACATCCCCTTCACCACGGCACAGACCATCTTCAACCCCAGCCGCAAGTTCCGGCAGATCACCTTCACCGTGGACGGACTCGTCACGAAAGAGGAAAACGACCGCTTCAACGAATCGCTCAGGACATTGATGGGCCGGAGGCTCAATTTTGACCCTGCAGATCAGCAGGCGCTCTGGATCAACAACGCACAATCGGAATATGTGGAGACGATGAATATCTTCGGGGGCATCACCCTCTTTGTCACCATCATCGGCATCCTCACGCTGATAGCCGGCATCGTGGGAGTCAGCAACATCATGCTGGTGTCGGTCAAGGAGCGAACACGTGAAATCGGTATCCGCAAAGCGATTGGCGCCACCCCCATGGCCATCCTGAAAACCATCATCCTGGAATCGATTTTCATCACGACCCTCTTCGGGTACATCGGCATGATGCTGGGTATCGGGCTGACAGAGCTGGTTAATTTTTTTATGGTACAGGCCGCCAACGGACAACCGGTCACCGATGAACCGCAGATGTCGATATTTACCAATCCCACGGTGGACATTGGTTATGCGCTCTTCGCCACGGTCATCCTGATCATTGCCGGTGTGATCGCGGGATACCTTCCCGCCCGAAAAGCAGTGCGCGTGCAGCCGATCGAAGCCATGAGACAGGAATGATGATGTGATGATTGCTTACAACTTACAACTTACAACTTACAGCTAACAACTTATAGCTTATAGCTTATAACTAATAGCTTATAGCTTATAACTAAAAAATATGTTCGACATAGACAGATGGCAGGAAATATGGATCACCATTACGCACAACAAGTCGCGTAGCGTGCTCACCGCGTTCGGTGTGTTCTGGGGGATGCTGATGCTGGTGTTGATGGTGGGGGCAGGTAACGCCCTGTCGAAGGGAATATCATCCCAGATAGAAGGGTTTGCCACCAACTCCTGCTTCTTCGCCTCTGAGCGTACCACGCTCCCCTATAAAGGATTTCGAAAGGGAAGAAGATGGGATATGACCAACAGCGACCTGCCTGTGATCCGGGAAAAAGTAAAAGAGCTGCAGTATATTTCACCCGTGCTGTTCGCAGGCGGCAACGATAAGAACGTGGTACGTGGCGAAAAAAACGGCTCCTACCTGGTGAAAGGCTGCTACCCGGAATACGACCTGATTGAAAAAAGCAAGATGCTCTATGGCAGGTATGTGAACGACATCGATATTGCCGAAAAAAGAAAAGTGTGTGTGATTGGGGAACGCATTTACGAAGTGCTTTTCCAAAAGGGCGAAGACCCGACCGGCAAACAGATCCGTGTGAACGGCATCTACTTCCAGGTGATCGGCGTCGCCCGCAGCACCTCCGGTGTGAGCATCGGCGGACAGACGGCCGAAACAGTGGTGCTCCCCTTCTCCACCATGCAACAGGCCTTCAACCAGGGCAACATCATCCATTTTCTGGCTGCCACAGCCAAAGACGAAGTCCCGGTCAAGGTGGTGCAGGATAAGATATCGGAGGTGCTCAAACAACAGCATCAGATCGCACCCGACGACAAGGAGGCACTCTTCACCATGAACATCGAAGAGCAGTTTAAGATGTTCAACTACCTGGGCATCGGCATTGCGGCGCTGATCTGGATCGTGGGCCTGGGCACCCTCTTTGCCGGCGCCATCGGCGTGAGCAACATCATGCTGGTCACCGTGCGCGAACGAACCAGGGAGATCGGCATCCGCCGTGCCCTGGGTGCCACCCCGCGCGACATCATCGGACAGATACTCAGCGAGAGCATCGTCCTCACCCTCCTGGCAGGACTCACCGGCATCGTGGTGGGGGTAGGGTTGCTGAGAGCCACCGGCATTGTGCTGAGCCAGGGCGACCAGTTTTTTAAAGACCCGCAGATCTCTTTCGGCATGGCAGTCGGCTCACTGTTTATCCTGCTTGTCATCGGCACCTTTGCCGGCTATCTCCCGGCACAGCGAGCCATGACGATCAAGCCGGTCGAAGCAATCGCGGAAGAATAAAATAAGCTTTAAGCAATAAGCGGTAAGCGGTAAGCGATAAGCGGTAAGCAATAAGCGGTAAGCAATAAGCGATAAGCGGTAAGCGATAAGCAATAAGCAATAAGCGATAAGCTTTTAGCTGACAGCTTACAGCTCACAAAACAACTCACTAAAAGATAAACAAATGAAGCGAATTTTGAGAATTGCAGGATTGGTACTGCTGGGACTTTTGGTCATATCCACCTTTGTGTTTCTCTGGCAAAAATCACGTCCCAAAGTAGTCACTTACAAGATTGAAGCAACGACGAAAGGAAACATCGAAAAAAGAACGGTCGCCACAGGCAAAGTGGAACCCAGAAATGAAATCCTTATCAAGCCGCAGATGTCGGGCATCATTGCCGAGGTTTACAAAGAAGCGGGAGACAAGGTGCAGGCGGGAGACATCATCGCCCGCATTCAGGTGGTGCCCGATATGGTGAACCTGAGCAGCGCCGAATCGCGCGTACAGCGGGCACAGCTGGCTGCCGACCAGAGCCGCAGCAATTATGAACGCGACAAGAAGCTCTATGAGAATGAAGTGATCTCACGGGAGGAATTTGAGAAGGTAGAGCTGCAGTACAGGAACGACCAGGAGGAGCTGCGGGCGGCCAACGACAACCTGAGCCTGGTGCGCACGGGGATCACCCAGAGCTCGGCCAGTACCAGCAACACGCTGGTGCGTTCCACCGTGAGCGGTACCATTCTCGACGTACCGGTCAAGGTGGGCAACTCGGTGATCCAGTCCAACAATTTCAACGACGGCACCACAGTGGCATCGGTAGCCAACCTCAGCGACATGCTCTTCGTAGGCAAGATCGATGAGACCGAAGTGGGCAAGCTCTCGGTAGGGATGCCCATGGAGATCACCATCGGTGCCATCCAGGACCGCAGGATTCCCGCCACTCTGGAGTATGTTTCTCCAAAAGGCGTGGAAGAGAGCGGTGCCATCCTCTTCGAGATGAAAGCAGCCCTGAAGCTCCCCTCCGATGTCTTTATCCGTGCAGGCTACAGTGCCAATGCCGACATTATTCTGGATCAGCGTACCGATGTGCTCACCATACCGGAGAGCAGTTTAGAGTTCAGCGGCGACTCGGCCTTTGTCTATCTGGTCAGAAATGAGAAACCGCAGGCGTTCGACCGCCATCCGGTGAAAATAGGCCTGTCGGACGGAATTAACATCGAAGTAACCGAAGGACTGAAAGAGAATGATCAGATCCGCGGAACGGAGATCATTGAGGAAAAGAAGAATTAACAAACTGCCTTTAAGACAGTTGTCACACATCCACATTATGCAGATCAGAACCCTTGTCATCAGCCTGCTGTTTACCGGCAGTGCCCTCCTTCCGGTCTCCGCACAGCAGTACACCTTATCGGAATGTATTGATATTGCCCTGGAAAACAACCGCAACATCAAGCAGCAGGAGCTGAACCGCCAACAGCGGGAGATTGCCTACAGCCAGGCACGAGCCGACCTGCTGCCCAGCCTGAACGCTTCGGCGGGACAAAGCTTCGTCTTCGGCCGCTCCATCGGCCTCGACAATACCTATCAGAGCACCAACTCATCGCAGACCAACTTCGGCCTGGGCGCAGATATTACCCTCTTCGACGGTCTGCGCATGAAACACAATATCGATGCACGCAAAGCGGACCTGTATGCTTCGGAGGCCGACCTCGACAAGATGCGGGACGACATCATCATGAGCGTCACCACCGCCTTCCTGCAGACACTCCTCAACAAGGAACTGCTGCAGATCGCGGAGAGTCAGCTCGAGATCACACAGGCCGACATCGACCGCCGCACCGCACTGGTGGAAAGCGGAAAGATGGCCCGGGGAGAGTTGTATGAGCAGGAAGCACAGCTGGCCAGGGAGGAACTGAACAGGGTTCAGGCAGCAAGCAACCTCAGGCTGGCGCTGCTCGACCTGGCACAGATCATGGAGCTGGAAGAGTTTGATGATTTCGATGTAACGGCCCCCCCTGCCGAGACACTCATCAGCGAGACGCCGTTACTTGCTTCTAAAACTGTCTATGAAAGTGCACTGGTAAACCGTCCCATCATCCGGAGCATGCAGTACCGGATCGAAAGCAGCGAAAAAGAGATGCTGATGGCCCAATCGCAGTTGTACCCGTCCCTCTCCTTCGGTGCCAACATGGGAACCGGCTATTACAAGATGAGCGGCAGGGACAACGATCCGTTCGGTACCCAGCTGCGGAACAACATGAGCAATTCGCTCGGCTTCAGCCTGCGTATCCCCATTTTTAATAAGTTCCAGGTCAGAAACAATGTCCACAGCGCCGAGCTGGCCATTGCCAACACCCGTCTGGAGATGGACAAGGCAAAGCTGGAACTTCGCAAACAGATTGAACAGGCCTATTACAATGCCGTGGGAGCCAAAAGCCGTTGGGAAGCCGCGCAAAAATCGATCACCGCCAGCAACGAAGCATACCGCTTTGCGGAAGAGAAATTCGAGAACGGTCGCGCCAACGCCTACGAACTCTTCCTGGCCAAGAACAACCAGACACAGGCGCTGGGCGAAGAGGCGCAGGCCAAATACGAATATGCGTTCCGGCTGAAGATCCTGGAGCTGTTAAAAGATTGATATGCTGTAAGCGATGATTGTATTACAATGTCATATACTAAAAAAAAGAAACAGATGAAACCATTATTTACACTCACATTCATTACCCTGTTGCTGGCAGTAAGCAGCACCTCCTGTGCGCAATCGCGTCACGCCACCGATACATTCGACGTGGAGGATTTCTCCTCCATCGAAGCATCCATGGTTTCAAACATTCGCATCACGCAATCGAATGTAACCAGTGTCTCAGCTGAAGGCAGTGAAGAGTTGCTGGACATCCTTGATGTGAGGATGGAGAACGGAAGACTGATACTGGAAATGGAAGACCGCTACCTGAAGAAGTTCAGAAAGAATGCCAACAAGATGACCATTTCCATCACCACACCCACACTGACAAGGGTTGATTTTGAAGGGGTGGGGAACATCCATATCGAGGGTACTTTCTCCACACCCGAATTGGTGATCAACTCCACCGGTGTCGGTAATTTCACGGCGGAAGGCCTCGATTGTGATTTTGTCAAAATAGACTCCGAAGGCGTGGGAAACACCATCCTGGGTGGCCGCGCCAACAACGTAGAGATCAGATCGGAAGGAGTTGGGAACGTGGAAACCGCCAATCTGAAGGCCAAACGTGCGATGGTCACTTCGCAGGGGGTGGGCAATGTAAGCTGTTATGCTTCAGAATACCTCAACGCCAACTCCGAAGGGATCGGCAATGTGACCTATTACGGCAATCCGAAAGAAAAAGTCCTTTCCAAAGATGGCATAGGAAAAATGAAAGCAGGAAACTGAGGCCTGCCAACGATAAACTCTACTTCTAATTTACATAAAATTCCAAAGGCGGGGGCTTGCGAAAGTCTCCGTTTTTATTTTTCTACTTTTAATCTTTCAGACATCCCAGCGGCACCACGAGAACTCCGTCAGGACGTTTATAGGCATATCTCCCACCGGTAAGTACCATCATAAATGAGGGTTCTCCTATACGGGAAGTATCCACTTTGTTTCTCAGCTTCATAAGGCTTTCCGATGCTTCATCAATCCGATGTTCTCCAAGTTTCACTTCCACCGGAGCCCATCTGCCATCATGTAGAGAAATGATCAGGTCAATTTCAAGATTATCTTTATCCCGATAATGAAAAATTTCTCCGTCATTCACTTGTGCATAAATACGCATGTCGCGGGTACTAAGCGACTCAAACAAAAATCCAAAAGACTCCGGATCATGTAACAGACGATCTGCGTCAACCCGCATAATAGCCGTAGCGATAGAAGGATCAACCAATTGCCTTTTATCAGAAGTCCTGATAGTCGTTTTCGACCGTAAAGAGGGAGACCAGGCTGGCACATCTTCCACCACGAAGATACGACGCAAAGCATTCAAATAACTATCGAGTGTACGTTCATTGATGGTTACATCATTTGCCCTGATATCCTCCAATATGGTCTTTGCAGTTGTTAACGTTGAAATATGACGGGCAAGTGAATGCAGTACCAATCGCACACGATGCGAATTACGCTCCACACCATCTACCCTGCGAATATCTTCTTCAACAAGTAAGTCGGTATATTCCCGTGCAAGTGCTCCTTCTGTTGCGGGAAAGGTTACCGCTCCGGGCCATCCTCCACGACATATCAAACGCGCAATCTGTGGTATTTCCAATTTACTGACCGCTTCTATCGTATGATTACCATCAAACAAATCTCTCAGTGAAACAACGCCCGTTGATTCTTGTGACTCGAACAGACTCATCGGACGCATAAGAATTCTTGAAATACGTCCGATCCCGGTATGTGCTTTCACTTCGTCACGAGGAGTTGCCGAACCGATAAGTATAAACTGTCCCGGTTTTTTCCTCCTATCTACAGTATGCCGTACAGCATCCCATACCTCAGGCGCATCCTGCCACTCGTCAATGAGTCGTGGAGTTTCTCCCTCAAGTAAGAGTGACGGCATAATTTTAGCCGTTTCCTTATGTTGCGGACTCTCCTGTATAAAAAGTACACTATTGGCTGACTGTAAAGCTGTTTCTGTTTTTCCACACCATTTGGCTCCCACAATCAGTACTGCGCCCGTAATTTTTAATTTATTCTGTAATACCCTGTCACAAATACGGGGATAGTATTCTTTCATTTCCATCTTTGATATGTATTTAAGGCTACAAAAATAAGTAATATAATTACATCTACAAGAAATGGCGGAATAAAACTAAATAGGTCTTCGTGTGACCGTCAGGTCATATGAAGAACGTGTTGTACTAATTTTGTACTAATTTTGAAGTTGGTAAACTTATGGGTTTTGTGCCTTGATTTAAGTGTTTGTCATGGTTTTGTTCGGTA
>JAHDQF010000058.1 GCA_018433945.1 Proteiniphilum sp.
CGGGCGGTACCGAACAAAACCATGACAAACACTTAAATCAAGGCACAAAACCCATAAGTTTACCAACTTCAAAATTAGTACAAAATTAGTACAACACGTTCTTCATATGACCTGACGGTCACACGAAGACCTATTTAGTTTTTTCTGAGTCTTTTTTTACGCTTGTGAACCGACATCTTATGCCTTTTTCTCTTTTTTCCACTTGGCATCTTCGTATCTCCTTTAAAAATTAATTATTTGGTTTCCTTTACCTGTGCAACAAATGTTTTTGCAGGCTTAAAAGCAGGAATATTGTGCTCGGGGATGATGATGGTGGTGTTCCTTGAGATGTTGCGAGCAGTTTTCTGTGCTCTTTTCTTCACAATAAAGCTGCCGAATCCTCTCAAATATACATTTTCGTTGTTCGCCAATGAATCTTTCACCACGTCCATAAAAGATTCAACTGTTGCCAATACCGACGCCTTATCTACACCGGTGTTTTTCGCAATTTCATTCACAATGTCTGCCTTGGTCATTTTATTTATATTTTAAAATATTAATAATATAGCGTTTGTAAATAAGTAAAAATTTGGATTGCAAATATATAGCTTTTTTTTCAACACCGAAAATTATTGCGGATAAATTTTCTCTTTTTTTGCTCTTTTCCCGGAAATTACACTTTTTCCATTAGTTTTGTATCACAATGAAACGAGAGAGAATGAGCGTAAAGAACGTACATCCGATCACCTGCCGCTTAATTGACTGGTACAGTGAGCACAAAAGAGAGCTGCCATGGCGTGAGACCAAAGACCCCTACCGGATCTGGATCTCAGAGGTGATCCTTCAACAGACACGGATCGACCAGGGGAGGGCCTATTATCACCGTTTCATTGATCAATTCCCCGATGTGAGAACCCTTGCTGCTGCAAGTGAGGAGGAGGTATTAAAGGTATGGCAAGGTCTCGGCTACTACAGCCGGGCACGCAATCTGCATCAGGCTGCCCGGCAGATTGTCAGCTCTCACAATGGACAGCTCCCCTCCAGCTATTCTGGATTGATCGCCCTGAAAGGTGTGGGGGCATATACCGCGGCAGCGATTGCATCGATCGCATTCGGACAGCCCCATGCTGTGGTTGACGGAAATGTCTATCGTCTTCTCACGCGGCTCTTTGCAATTGAGACACCTGTTGACACCCCTGCGGGTAAAAAAGCTACCGCCGAAATTGCACAATCCCTCCTGCCGGAAGAGGATCCGGGAGAATACAACCAGGCGATCATGGATTTCGGATCGCAGATCTGCAGGCCAACGCAACCACGCTGCAGCGATTGCGTGCTGCAGGCATATTGCCAGGCATTCGCAGCCAATGCCGTCTCTGCCTATCCGGTCAAAATCAGGAAAACCAAGATCCGTAAACGCTACTTCCACTATTTCCATATTCTCCATGGCGACCGCACCTATTTACAGAAGAGAGACCGCTCCGATATCTGGAAGAACCTGTATGAATTCCCACTGATTGAGACCGAACAGGATGCCGATTTCGCACAACTTGAACAGTCCAGCACTTTCAGGCAGCTTTTCTCGAATCTGCCGACGCTTCAGATAGATCCCCCTCTCATGTTGCGACACCAATTGACGCACCAGCTGATTCACACCCGCTTCTACAGGGTCACCATCCCGGAGGAGGCTCCATTCACCCCTCCCGGGGAGATTTTATCGATCTTACAGGAAGCACTTCCTGTCTATCCGGTATCACGTTTGACCCACAAGTACCTGGAAACAATTTAATAATTTTATGATTGTTGGTTTTAAAATTTTCTGTAAATTTGCCAAGTTAGCGTAATCCTATTCTTTAACTCTAAAAAAAAAAGTTATGTCGGTAAACAAAGTTATCCTGATTGGAAATGTGGGTCGAGACCCCGAGATGAAGTATTTTGACAATGACGTGGCAAAGGCTAACTTTACACTGGCAACCAGTGAAAGAGGCTACACCACCTCAGGAGGTACGCAGGTACCCGAGCGAACCGAATGGCACAACATTGTTTGCTGGAGAGGATTGGCCCAGATTGCGGAAAGATTCGTAAAGAAGGGCACCTTGGTCTATGTGGAGGGAAAGATCCGTTCACGATCCTATGACGATCAGAACGGGATCAAACGGTACATCACCGAAGTGGTGGCAGACAGTCTGGAGCTTCTGAGCCGCAAATCGGATGAACAGACAAGAGAAAACGGCGGTAACGGACGTGACTTGCAGGAGAATGCTGACACACCTGACACACCGTTGGAAGAAGATGATTTGCCGTTTTAAAGAAAGATCGTAATTTAGCAGGAGAGTGTTTTCGCTGTTGACACTCACACTCAAAAAGTGAAAACATTCTCCTCATACATCAAAACTATCGTCAATTGGACCCTGACCCTTTATCGCAACCCATTCTCCTGCTGTCGGTCAATCCGGCGGCAGCCAACCTCATTGTATATCCGATACTGCTTCTCCTGATCCTTTTCAATGCGCTCATTTCGGCTTTCGAGAGCACCTTTCAACGAATTAGCTCAGAGGATACCCAGGAGCTACACACTTCACAACAGCCGACAAAGATACGCCTATCTAAGCTGCTTGACAGAATGGAACAGGTACTCACTTCTATCACCCTGGCCAATCATCTGCTCAACATCATCATCGTCCTGATGATCTTCGGCATGCCCCTGAATGCTGCATCTTTAGCGGTTGGAACCGGAGGAATGCTCCTCCTGCGATCAGCCATCGCTTTTGTTGTGCTCCTCCTCTTCATCTATTTCTTGCCCAAAACCGCAACAGCACACTACCCACTTCGTTTTGCAACAAAGTATGCACCCCTCATCGGATGGGTCGACAGGATCATGGCACCACTTTCGGCTCTCCTGGTGAGAGCAGGAGTATCCCACAATCCATCCCGGACACAGAACAGACATGATATTTCGGTCGATGAGCTCTCAAAGGCGCTTGGGATCACATCGGATAAGTCACGGGGTGAACAGGAAAAAGAGCTGCTGGAAGGAATCATCCGCTTCCGTGACAAGATGGTGGGAGACATCATGGTCTCACGCTCCAACATGGTGGCACTGGCGATAGAGACCCCTTTCCGGGAGGTGATTCGCTTCATTGTAGATGCTGGTTTCTCACGTATCCCGGTATATGAGGAGAACCCCGACAGCATCAAAGGGATACTCTACGTGAAAGACCTGCTGCCCCATCTCAGCAAGACAGGCAACTTCAAGTGGCAATCGCTCATTCGTCCGGCCTATTTTGTGCCGGCCACCAAGCGTATTGACGACCTACTGGAGGAGTTTCGTGCCCACAAGAATCATATGGCCATCGTGGTGGACGAGTATGGTGGCACCGCCGGGCTGGTAACCATGGAGGATATCCTGGAAGAGATTGTGGGGGATATCAGCGATGAATATGATGAAGAACAGCCATTTTACACCATGGCTCCCGACGGCTCCTATCTCTTTGAGGGAAAAACCCCATTGGAGGAGTTCATCCGGATCACCTCCCTGCCGGAGAAAGATTTTGAGGCAATGCAAGAGGAGGCCGACACGCTTGCAGGCCTTCTGTTGGAGCTGAAAGGTGATTTTCCCAAGCGGAAAGAGAGCTTCACATACCACAACCATCTCTTTGTTGCAGAAGAGGTGAGCAAGAAAAGAATCACCAAGGTACGTTATATTCCTCCCGGAATGGCAAAAAATGCATATTCAGAGGATGCAGATCACCCAACATTGAGCGGATATGCTGATTAGAAAAGAACAATTGCAGTCAGGAGCACTGCTGGGCGTGTGGGAAATGAGTGAGTCGCACGAGGAGCTGCTGTCTCAATTCCCGGAAAGACTGCGCAGCGAAGCAGACCGCTACCTGGAGCACATCCGCTCCGAAAGGCGCTCAATTGAATGGCTCGCGACACGATTGATGCTTTTTCAGCTGCTGGGGGAGGAGAAGATCATCCACAACCGGGAAGATGGAAGCCCCTATCTGGAGGATGGGTGCCAACGGATCAGTATCTCTCATACCCGCGATGTTGCTGCGATGTTGCTGCATGAGTGGGCACCCGTGGGAATCGATGTTGAAACCCGCACGGAGAGGGTTTCACGTATCGCCGATAAGTTCATCGCCCCGAACGAATACATCGACCCGAAACAAAAAACAGTTCACCAACTGCTCCATTGGTCTGCCAAAGAGAGTCTCTTCAAGCTGATTGGCCTACAGGGAATCGACTTCAGGGAACAGCTGCAGATCGCCCCTTTCACTCCGGGAGACAAAGGGGTGATGCAGGCCACCGAAACGCGCTCCAAGAAGGCCGGCACCTACACCATCTATTATGAGGTACATCCCCGCTATGTCCTCACCTGGACCACCGGGTAACTCCCCAACAGGGGGCAACAACAAAATAAAAACGCTCCGAAGATGATTCTCCGAAGCGCTTGTACATTATTTATATCTCATCACAAGATCAGACATTCAGCGAGACACGCTTGAAGCTTGTCACTGAAAGCTCCTTGTCATTTTCTTTCAGGAACTGCTCAATGGTCTTCTTGCTATCTTTCACATACTCCTGCTGCAGCAAGGTTGACTCCTTATAAAACTTCTGCAGGGCACCCTCGGCAATCCTGTCGAGGAGATTCTCGGGCTTACCTGCCTCGCGGGCTTTCTCCCGTGCAATCGCCAGCTCTTTCTCTTTCACCTCCTCAGGAATTTCTTCCGGTGTTACGGCGATGGGGTTCATAGCTGCCACCTGCATGGCGATGTCACGTGCCACCTGTTCGTCAGCAACAGCTTTATTAAAGCCTACAATAGTGGCCAGCTTGTTCCCCATGTGAATGTATGAGGTGACATATGGTGCTGTGAGATGCTCATAGAACCCCAGTTGCATCTTCTCACCGGTTGCACCGATCTTGTCGGTGATCAGCTGTGAAACAGTACCATTGGGAAGTTCTATTGCCAGCAGCTCATCCAGCGTCTCTGGCTTGTGAGCAATTGCCGCATTGAGGATCTGACGGGTGAGAGCGATGAACTCCTCGTTTTTCGCCACGAAGTCGGTCTCGCACTGTAGTGCCACCACTGCGGCGAAATTGCCATCGGTAGCGGCCAGCACGCACCCCTCGGATGCCTCCCTGTCCTCACGTTTGGCGGCTACCGCCTGTCCTTTCTTGCGGATGATCTCCATTGCCTTGTCAAAATCACCGTTCGCTTCGTTCAGTGCATTCTTGCAATCCATCATTCCCGCACCGGTCATCTTGCGTAAATGCTGGATCTCTGCCATTGTTACTGCCATATTCTTATCTGTCGTTTTTTGTTGTTTTTAATTATTCGTCCACCTCGGCATCTTTGGCATACTTGCTTACCACAGCCGCTTTCATCGCTTCGGTATCCTCCTTCTTCACCCGCTCCCTCTTCGCAGCCTTCGACTTGCGTTCACGACGCTGTGGGGCTTCATCATCCTGCTCTTCGGCAGCGGCTGCATCAGCCTTCTCCACCTTACGCTCTTCGAGACCTTCCTTGATCTCATTGCAGATGTAGTCCATGATCAGGTCGATGGCCTTGGATGCATCATCGTTGGCGGGAATCACGAAGTCGATGTTAGAGGGATCAGAGTTGGTATCGACGATAGCAAAAACCGGGATGCCGAGCTTCTCGGCCTCCTTTACGGCAATCTGCTCTTTCATCACATCCACCACGAAGATGGCGGAGGGAAGACGCGTCAGATCCTGGATTGAGCCGAGGTTCTTCTCCAGCTTGGCACGCTGACGGGTTACTTGTAGCTTCTCGCGTTTGGAGAGCGTGTCAAACGTGCCGTCTTTGATCATCTTGTCGATGTTGCTCATCTTCTTCACCGCTTTGCGAATGGTGGGGAAGTTGGTCAACATGCCGCCGGGCCAGCGTTCAATCACATAGGGCATATTCACACTTTGTGCTTTCTCTTCGATTACCGGCTTGGCCTGTTTCTTGGTGGCTACGAAAAGGATCTTTTTCCCCGACTTAGCAATCTGTTTCAGTGCAGCAGCGGCCTCTTCGGCTTTGGCGATCGTCTTGTAAAGATCGATGATGTGAATCCCGTTGCGCTCCATAAAGATGTAGGGAGCCATCGCGGGATTCCATTTTCTTTTGAGGTGGCCGAAGTGGGCTCCGGCTTCCAGAAGTTGGTCAAATTCTAATTTTGCCATGTTTTGTTAGTTGAATGATTCGTTTACTTTCTTTTTCTAAACCGAACCGCAAGGTAAATAATCCTTGTAGGCTTAGCCATGGGCTGGGAAAATGTCCTTGCAGTTTAGATACTAAACGTTGGTGCCAGTCAGGCTGGCTTTATCGGTGCAATCGCGCTGTTCAGCCACAAGGGGCAATTGAACGGCCGATCCCAATAAAGTTAACGTTTGGAGAACTGGAACCTCTTTCTTGCCTTGGGCTGTCCCGGCTTCTTGCGTTCCACCACGCGCGGATCACGGGTCATGAATCCTTCGGCTCTCAGTGCGGGCTTGTCTTCCGGGTTGATCTTTACCAGGGCGCGGGCAATACCCAGACGGGCTGCTTCCGACTGTCCCTTGTAACCTCCACCGTTGAGGTTGATACGGATATCGTATTTTTCCAACACATTGAGCTTGTTCAATGGCTGCTTCACCACGAACTGAAGGATAGAAGAGGGGAAATAATTTTCCAGATCACGTTTATTGATCACAATTTTGCCGCTGCCCTCGGTCAAATATACGCGGGCTACCGCTGCTTTGCGTCTTCCTATTGCATTTACTGCTTCCATCTCTCTTATTTTAGCGAATTAATATCCAGTTTTTTGGGCTTCTGTGCCTGGTGCGGATGCTCGGTGCCGGCATAAACATGCATGTTTAACAGGATGGCATCACCCAGCTTGTTCTTCGGCAACATCCCTTTCACCACCTTGCGGAACAACCTCTCCGGGCTCTTGGCCATCAGATCGGCTGGGGTAAACTCACGCTGACCTCCGGGATATCCGGAATAGCGGTAATAGATGCGGTCTGTCCACTTGTTGCCCGATAGTTTCACCTTGTCAGCATTCAGGATGATCACGTTATCCCCGCAATCAACGTGCGGCGTGAAGCTGGCTTTGTATTTTCCTCTCAGCAGCTTGGCTACCTTTGAACAAAGACGACCCAGGGGTTGTCCGGCAGCATCAATCTCAACCCATTCTTTCTGTGCGGTTTCCTTGTTGACAGAAATCGTTTTATAACTTAGTGTGTCCACTGTGTTGTTATTTTATTAATTGATAAATAAATGTGAAGTTGACTTATCCTGCTCCGAATTTTTGTCTTGCTAAGGGACATAAATAGGCAAATAAAAAGCTATAAATCAAACTTTTAATTGATAAAAACTAATAATCGGACTGCAAAGTTACAATAATTCAGATTATTAACAAAGAATTTAGCGCCTTTTTCTTGCGTCCGGTATGAATTTCACACAACCCCGGAAAAGAGGCTTCCGGGCTAGCCTCACAATGCTCGCTCTCCTCTCAAGTCGAGAGTAGCAGCACGAAACGACTACAAAAAATAACTGCCCACTTTTTGCCAGTTTCCAAAAATAGTGTAACTTTGCAGCCACAAAAAGGGCCCCGTAGCTTAACTGAATAGAGCATCTGACTACGGATCAGAAGGTTACAGGTTTGAATCCTGTCGGGGTCACAACTCGCAACAATCAGTATAAGCTATCAAGCTGTCATTCGGATGATGGCTTTTTTCTTTTCAGCACCCGCCCATTTCCCTTTTATATCTCGCTACTTATTCGCTGCCACCTTTCAGACAACTACGAAATTCAAAGCACACGAACCCCGCGTTCTCCCATATTGAACAGATGACGGTGTATAGCTGGAAAAAGCGCGTCTAACTTGCGGAAAATGTAACAGCGAATGCTGCGGCAAATGCAACAGTGATTGAGGAAATCGGAAATAACGCTCAACCCTGAAATACGATTGTGAATTGTTCTGAACCGAACTCTTTTTTACAGAAACAGAAATGAATAGCGGAAGAGAATGACATTTTTTGTACTTTTGTTCCGGATACGGCATTCAAGTCCTCATGGCGGGATGAATATCTCAAATGGATTTGTGCCTTTGCAAATACCAATGGCGGAAGATTGCTCATCGGAGTTGATGATAATGGCAATCCTGTTGGAGTAAAAGATTCAAAAAAATGCTTTTCTTGAATTACCTAAAATCCGCAAGGTAAAAACTTGGTGGTCTCATGGAAAATAATACCTGTCCAACCTCGGCTAATTCTGCTTTATTTATCTCTTTAAAATGGATTCTTCTACAGGGAAACTGTTTTTTTCCGGGACAATCA
>JAHDQF010000003.1 GCA_018433945.1 Proteiniphilum sp.
CTCGTCCAGTGTTCCCCAGTGTTTGTAGGAGTAGTGCTTAACACCATTCTCGTCTATGGAGTATGGCTTGGTTGAAGCATACCGGTGTCCTCCGTTCGTGTGCACGATCATTTTGTATTGCGTTGATGCACTGAGTGGTCTGCCTGTTCTCATTGTGTTGCTATTTATGGATACAAATGTATCTATATATAGCGAAACGATCAAGTGTTTTTTCGTTTATTTTTAGATAATTATGACTTTTGGGTACAAAATGTTGAAAAACTCAGATAAATTTGAAGGGGACAAGTCAGGAATACAGGGAATTAGCTCAGGTTAGCTGCAATGTGGGTTAAATGTTGGGATTATTTTTGAGTTGGCATAACCACCGTAATCACGAATTTGGGATTACGGTGGTGTGAGAGGGCGGGGGAGTAATCCCCCTACCTAATCGATTGGTCATAAAGCCATGCAGGAGAAATATATTCGATAGATTTCATTGATAGTTTCTCAAAAAAGTGGTAATATTGCACCCGCTTTTGATCGTTACCGGTCAAAAAAAATGTACGTTGCTCAGTCGGTTAGAGAACATGATTCATAATCAGGAAGCTCTTGGTTCGAACCCAAGTTGGATCACAAAAAGCAAAAAATGAGCTCAAGTATAATGCCAGTTCAACTAACCCTTTCAGAAACCAAGTTGTGAAGGCAACCATAGGCTGATTTGAGGGAAATAAGTAACCAGCAAAAGCACAACAACCATTGCAATAAACATGGGCAATAGTGGTTTTATAACCTTGTCGATACTAAGGCCTGCCACACTACATCCGATGAATAATACCGAACCTACTGGTGGAGTACAAAGTCCCACACTTAGGTTCAATACCATAATAATTCCGAAGTGGATCGGGTCCACACCCATAGAAGTTACAATGGGCAGGAAAATGGGTGTAAAAATAAGTACAGCCGGTGTCATGTCCATAAAAATACCAACAAAAAGCAGGATCATGTTAATGATAAGCAAAATCATAAACGGATTACTGGTGAGTGAAAGCAAGCTTGCACTCACATTTTGCGGGATATTTTCGTAAGCCATTATCCACGATAAGCCCAAACAGGTTGCTACCAAAAGCATCACAATTCCGGTGGTTTTCACCGAACGGAGAATAATATCAGGCAAATTTCTGATTTTGACTTCGCCATAAATAAATGCTAAAATCAGGGAATACAAAACGGCAATGGCCGAAGCTTCAGTAGCTGTAAAATAACCGGCTACAATCCCTCCAATTACAATCACCAGCATCATCAGGCTTGGTATGGCATCCAGAAACTTTTTCGTTCCTGCAAGTGCTTTTTCCTTGTTGTTTTTGGTTTTGATGAAAGCCCAGACAGCTATGCCGGAAAGAATTACATAAAGAAATATGCGATTGACGAGCGGTGACAGGTTGGTCCGTGAAAATGAAACACCTTGGTAAATCAAAACCGCCGCAATGGATATTAATGAAACAATGCCAAGCGCTTTCATTGCCGCCTTGGTTCCTTTTTTCTTGTAAATGAGCATGGTAACTGCTGTAATGATAAGACCCAATCCGGTTAGAATTCCCGGCAGATATCCGGCAAGGAAGAGCGCTGTAATAGAGACCCCGCCACTGGCCAGTGAATAGACAATAAGAATGTTGCTGGGCGGAATGGACAATCCGGTTGTTGCCGAAGTGATATTCACCGCGGCGCTGAAATTTTCAGGATATCCTTCCTTTTTCATTTCAGGTTGCATAATGCTCCCGATGGCCGAGGCCGAAGCAGCCGCCGAACCGGAAATTGCACCGAAAAGCATATTTGCCAGCACATTAACAATAGCCACCCCACCGGGAATTTTGCCCACCAAAACACGGGCAAAGTCGATGAGCCGGATGGCTATTCCCCCGCTGTTCATAATATTTCCTGCCAAAATAAAAAATGGTATGGCGAGGAGGGCAAAACTATCGAGGCCCGTAGCCATTCGCTGCGAAAAAGTGGTAAGCGCCGGAATAACATCGATGCTCACCAGCATGGTTAAAATCCCTGAAATGCCAATGCTAAAGGCAATGGGAACACCGATAACAAGCAAAATGATAAAACTGAAAACGAGTACAAATACTTCAAAAAATTCCATAACAGTTAATTTTTCCGGTTAGCTTTAATCATTTTCGCCATATTGTCAATATCGAAATAGGTAATCAACAGACCGCTGATGGGAAGCACTTGGTAAACAACTCCCAGCGGCATGCCCAGCGCCGAACTTTTCACCGAAAGGTAGAATCGGGTGTAAGCCAGCCAGGAACCACCGATTATCAAAACCGTTATGGCAAAAAGAATAACAACAACGCTGATGATCATTTCGAGTTTGAATTTTCGGCGAGGAGAACTTCGCTGCAAAAGTAAATCGATGGCCAGATGCTCACGTTTACCTTCTACGTAGGCTGCACCGAGCAACCCAACCCATATAAGAAGATAACCTGCCAGCTCGTCGGTAAAACTGCTTGGTGAATTCATCACATAGCGGCTGGTAACCTGCCACAGCACATCAATTACAAGGACACTCATCAGGAAAACAAGTCCCCATTCCAGTATTTTGTCAATGGTTTTTCGTACGGTCATAATTATTGGTTTTATTCAACTGCCTGAATTCGTTTGATATATGAATAGATAGCTTCATTATCACGGTAGCTCTCCACTAGGGGTTGCACGCGGTCGATAAATGGCTGTTTATCGGGATAATTGATTTCCACACCGGCTTTCTGTACTTCTTCCAGTGACTCAATTTCCGATTCGGCCCAGAGTTTTCGCTGTAAAACTGCCGACTCGTCGGCTGCCTGCTGAAGCCATTCCCTTTCCTGCTCACTCAGTTTATCCCAAATAATCTGACTAACCACAAGTACATCGGGGATGGTTGTGTGTTCGTCCAGAGAATAGTATTTACAAACTTCGTAATGACGCGAGGTATAAAAGCTGGGCGGATTGTTCTCTGCACCGTCAACCACACCGCTTTGCAGGGCGGTATAGAGCTCGCCCCACGAAATGGGAGTTGCCGAACCGCCAAGCGCCCGTATCATCTGCACCGCTGTAACGCTGCGCATCACCCTTATTTTCATCCCTGCCAAATCATTGGGATGGGTAATCGGTTTGTCTTTGGTGTAGAAGCTTCTCGAACCGGCATCGTAATAGCACAACCCGCGAATCCATTTGTCTTCGGTACTCAGCAACAAATCTTTTCCTATATCGCCGTCCATCACTTTAAAAGCATGTTCCTTCGACCGGAAAATGTAGGGCAACCCGAACACCTTGTAATCGTCGGTAAAACTTTCCATTACCGCTGCCGAAACTTTGGTAATGGCCAGGCTGCCGATTTGTACAAGCTCCACACATTGCTGCTCCGATCCCAATTGTTCTGCCGGATAAACTTCGATGGTCAGCTTGCCTTCCGACAATTCATCGCATCGCTGAGCCATAAATTCCATCGCCTTATGCACCGGATGGTCGGTTGGAAGCCCGTGTGCCAACTTTAATTCTGTTTTATCGTTGATACTTATACAGGAGAGGTTACCAAACAATAAAACAATTCCCAACCAATTGATGACCCTTTTGTAACTCATTATATTTTAGTTGATTATTTTTATGCTTACTGATAATTTCCAGTGCTGCTTCTATTCTTGTAAATCGTGCCATATTAGCTAAAATTTTCGAGTTTAAAGTTTAAAGTCGGGTAGCACGAATTCCGATTCGCCGATTAATCGAATAAGTAGGAGAATTATCTTCCCCGCTCTCTTACGCCACTCAGCATGCTCTCGCACCGGACGGTTTCTTTTAATTTATGAAAAGGCTCTGGTCATGTCATCTTCTGTCCGCTTCATTGGGGTACATCAGCGGTATTTTCGGATGATGGCAAGGCTCTGTTTGCATAGCGCTGTTATTTTCTCCCACTCCCCATTTTTCAATACCTCTTTGGGAAAAAGATTCGAGCCCATGCCCACAGCAGTCACGCCTGCCTTGAACCAGGCTGAGAGATTCTCTTCTGTAGGTTCCACGCCGCCGGTGACCATGATCCTGGACCAGGGCATGGGTCCCTTGATATTTTTTACAAACGAAGGACCTCCCACGTTACCGCCCGGGAACACCTTCACAATCTCGGCCCCCAACTCCTGTGCAAGCCCTATCTCTGAGGTGGTGGCGCAACCGGGAGAGTAAGCAATCTGCCTGCGGTTGCATACCTTGAAAATATCGGGATTTAACAACGGCCCTACCACGAAATTGGCTCCCAATTGTAGGTAGAGCGCCGCTGTGGGAGCATCCACGATGGATCCGATACCCAGTATCATCTCCGGGCAGGCTGTGTCGGCCCACTTCACCAGTTCGGCAAACACCTCATGGGCGAAGTCGCCCCGGTTGGTGAACTCGAAGGCGCGGATGCCCCCGTCGTAACATGCCTTCACCACCTTTTTTGCCACTTCCGCATCGGCATGGTAAAAGACCGGTACCATCCCTGTTTCTTCTATCGTCTGATAGACTTTGAGTCTTGAAAATTTGGACATAATTAATATAGTTGTAAGCTGTAAGTTGTAAGCTATAAGCTATAAGCTATAAGTTGTAAGCTTTTTAATGATTGATATTTCTTGATATTCCCGATTCACGAATCCTCAAATCCCCGAATCCTCAAATCATCAAGTCATCGTACGACGCGGCCGGAGCCGTCGCCCTTCATCAGCGTTTCCACTTCCGGTACGGTTACCAGATTAAAATCGCCGTAGATGGTATGCTTCAGGCAGGAGGCTGCCACCGCAAAATCGAGCGCCTTCTGGTCGTCACCCTCAAAGGTGAGCAATCCATAGATCAGTCCGCCCATGAAGGAATCGCCGCCGCCCACTCTGTCCACAATGTGGGTAATATCGTATCGCTTTGATTGGTAAAGCCTGTCGGAGTAGAGGCAGCCACCCCAGGTGTTGTGGTTGGCATTGATGGCGCCGCGCAGCGTGATGATCACCTTCTTTGCCCGGGGGAACCTTGACATCAGCTGTTTGCATACCGATTTAAACAGAGCGGCATCTACCTCTCCTCCGGTATGTTCCACGCTAAATCCTTCCGGCTTGATGCCGAACACTTTTTCTGCATCCTCCTCGTTGCCGAGTATCACGTCGCAGCCTTCCACCAGTGCCGGCATGATCTCCGATGCTTTCTTGCCATACTTCCACAGATTCTTCCGGTAGTTGAGGTCGCACGATACGGTCACCCCCATCTCATTGGCCGTCTGAATGGCTTCAAGGCAGACGTCAGCAGCACCCTGTGAGAGAGCGGGGGTGATGCCGGTCCAGTGAAACCAGGTGGCATCTTTCAGGATCTCCCGCCAGTTGAACATCCCTTTTTCGACCGATGCGATGGAGGAGTGTGCCCGGTCGTACACCACTTTCGAAGGGCGGGCCACGGCGCCGGTTTCGAGGAAGTAGATTCCCACGCGTTCCCCGCCACGGAGAATCCGGGCTGTGCCCACGTTATATTTCCGGAGCTCGGAAATACACCATTCCGCAATATCATTTTCAGGTAAACGGGTCACAAAATCCACGGGAACGCCGTAGTTGGCCAGTGATACGGCCACATTGGCCTCCCCGCCGCCAAAGGTGGCACCGAGGCTGTTTGATTGGATGAAACGCTGATATCCGGGTGTGGCAAGACGCAGCATGATCTCGCCAAAAGTAACTACTTTCTGCATATTAGTTGATTGTAATAATGAAAGGTTGATCAATTTTCTCTTTCTCTGATTTCACAAATTGGATCCACTCCTCAAAGCTGTTGAATCCGGCCTTGCTCCAGCCGCCACCCACATAGGTGAGGTAGGGTTCACCTGACGTTATCGTGTTTAGTCCGGCAAAGTGCCCGACCAGTACCTGTATGGATTCAAATCCACCGGGATGGATGGCTGCAGTAAAGATGGTGCCGTTCACTTCATCGGTAGGATTCTTATAGGCAATGATGCCTGTGTGATCGCCAAAGGTCGTGTTAGCAGCATTTTCTTCCGGATTTTCCTCTGGCATCACAATGCCGGTTGCGACGGTTAATTCGGTTGTATCCGTTTCAAAAATGTGGGTCACTTTGTTGAACAGGCTATAGGCATCGAGGGAGATGATCCGTGTTTCCGTGACCTGATGTGCACCTGCCATATAAGGCGCGTAAGTGAGTTTGAAAGTGATTCTAAGCGGGCCGTGATCCAGTATCTCAGCGGTCACAAAGTTTTCGCCAAGGCAGAGCGTGTCGTGATCGACAGGTGCTGTCATACCGAGTCCGAGTGTCCTTCCTACCTTGTAAAAATCAAGCCCTTCGCCATGATCTTCGTGGTAGGAGGCTACACCCGACAAATCGTTCCGGTACCATTTGTCAATGATCAGCGAGTCGGTTCTTTTCGCCCAGAAATCCATTCCGTTGCTGATCTCGCCAGTGGCTTTCAAGGCAGGACCGTAAACCCTGAAGGCAGTACGGTTGTTCTCCCAGGCAAAATCATCTTTCCGCTCGGGCACCAACCTGCCATAGACCATCGGCTGAACCGGTTCCGGCACTCCTGCCGATACCTGGAATGAAGCAGTCTGCCCTGCGGCGAGCGTAACCGGGAATAACAATGTTTGCACGCTGTCGGAACCGTTTGTGACCAGCTGGTAAGGGATCTGCTCCCCTAAGCTGTCGGTAACGACGACGGACTGATTGGCTGTCAGAGAAAGCTTCTGACGGATATCATTCCATACCACTTCCACCATTTCGTTTTCCCGGTCAATTGAAGCGGGGTTCTGTACCTGCAGCGTCAGTTGATTTTGTGACGTGCTGCATCCGGCAAATGAGAAGATCAATAATATCAATGATAATGGAAATAAACTCCTTGCTTGCATATCACTTTGATTGGTTGATTAGTTGATTTACTGGATTACTGAGGCCGGAGGCTGACAAAGAAAGATTTGGTTCCTGAATCATGCTCCCGGCTTCCGAATTAAAAATCACGGTTGTTTACCGATGTAAGCCAATATGCCGCCATCCACATAGAGGATGTGTCCATTCACAAAGTTAGAAGCTTCTGAAGCAAGGAACACTGCGGGCCCCATCAGATCCTCGGTCGTTCCCCAGCGCGCTGCCGGTGTCTTGGCAATGATAAATGAATCGAACGGATGGGGTGATCCATCTGCCTGTTTTTCCCGTAGCGGAGCGGTTTGCGGGGTGGCAATATATCCCGGACCGATGCCGTTGCACTGGATGTTGTACGCTCCGTATTCGGAGCAGATATTTTTGGTAAGCATTTTCAATCCCCCTTTAGCGGCGGCATACGCCGACACCGTTTCTCTGCCCAGCTCACTCATCATGGAGCAGATGTTGATGATCTTGCCATGCCCTTTTTTGATCATGTGCGGGATGACAGCCTTGGAGACGATAAACGGCCCGGTCAGGTCGATGTCGATTACCTGACGGAATTCAGCTGCACTCATCTCATGCATCGGGATACGCTTGATGATACCGGCATTATTTACCAGTATATCGATCACCCCTATCTCTTCCGTTACTTGTGCAATAAACTTGTTTACCGCATCCTCATCGGTCACATCGCATACGTAACCATGGGCTTCAATGCCCTTTTCCTTGTAGGCTGCAAGTCCTTTATCCACCAACGCCTGGTTGATGTCGTTAAAGACAATTTTTGCTCCTGCCTCTGCATAAGCCGTGGCTATGGCAAACCCGATACCATAGGATGCTCCTGTGATAAGCGCTATTTTTCCTTCTAACGAGAAATTAACCATTTGATATCATTTTATTTTAGTTCCACAATTTTTGAAAAGTCCTGATCGCCATAATCGAGGTTTTCTCCTGCCATGCCCCAGATAAAGGTGTAGTTGCTGGTGGCGGCCGCGGAGTGGATGGACCATTCGGGCGAGAGCACGGCCTGGTCGCCCTTCATCCAGATGTGGCGTGTTTCATCCACCTCTCCCATGAAGTGGCAGACTGCCTGATCTTCAGGGACCTCAAAGTAAAAGTATGCTTCCATCCTGCGGGAATGGACGTGTGCCGGCATGGTATTCCAAACACTGCCCGGTGCCAGCTCGGTCATGCCCATCTGCAGCTGACAGGTAGGCAGTACCTGGTTCACGATCATCTTGTTGATGTTCCGGTGGTTGGAAGTCTCCAGTGCGCCCATCTCAGCCACCACCGCATCGGCTTTGGTCACTTTTTTATCGGGATAATTGCGATGAGCCGTGGCCGAGTTGAAGTAAAATTTCGCGGGTTGTGCGGCATCATCACTCTCAAAATAGACTTCCCTGTCTCCTGAACCCAAGTACAGCGCCTCTTTGTAATCGAGTGCAAAAACAGCATCCCCTACTTTTACTTTTCCCTTACCTCCCACGTTGTAAATACCGATCTCCCGGCTGTGCAGGAAAACAGGTTGTTTCAACGGATCTATTGCTTCCAGGTGCAGCGATTCGTTTACCGGCATCGCACCCCCCACAATCATACGGTCGTACATGGAATAGACCATGTTCACTTCGTCTGCTGTAAATACTTTTTCAATTAAAAAATCGCTGCGCAACCGTTGTGTGTCGTAAGATTTCGCATCTTCCGGATGCGCGGCATAGCGTAGTTCATAATTTGTTTTCATTGCTATATCATGATTTCTTCCATTATAATTAATGATACTGAATGTCGCCAATTTCCATCGATTCAAAGAATAGCTAAAACAGGAACCCGCAGCATGAAAATAAAACCGATTAATTGCGAAAAAGAACTGGCTTCCTGAGCGGGCAAATATAACAATTTTTCTCCACTTGTGAACGAGCACGGCATGTTTTACCTTCGAAATTTGATAAAACTTTGTTAATTTGTGGAATTTGTTAGAGGACGCCTTAGAAAAGTGGTTTTCCCGATGTCAGTTTTTCTTTTCTCAGCAATGCTTCCAGAAAGTAATAATCGGCATACACCAGCGGCACATCGATTTCGGAGTTCAGCGATTTGGCGCCAGTACTGTGCAGTAGCAGAAAACCCCCATCTGCGCCGGGAGTGGCACGGTAGCTCAGTGTGAGATTTTCCAGGATGGTGCCGGCCCACTGTGTGTACCGGTAGGCATCCTCGCCGTTGTAGCTGCTGAGTTCGTACAATGCCGAGGCCGTAATGGCTGCAGCCGATGCATCGCGCGGTTCATCCGGGATATTGGGTGCATCGAAGTCCCAGTAGGGAATCAGATCTTCCGGCAGACGGGGATGGGTAAATATAAACTCAGCAATGTGGTTTGCCTGATCCAGATAGGCCTGATCACCTGTTTCCCGGTACATGACCGTATAGCCGTAGAGTGCCCAGGCTTGTCCTCTCGACCAGGTGGATTCATCGGCATAACCCTGATGGGTTTGCTTCTTCAGCACTTCCCCGGTGATGGTGTCGTAATCCACCACATGGTAGGTGCTGTAATCGGGCCTGAAATGATTCTTCATGGTGGTGTTTGCGTGATTGACGGCTATCTCGTAGAATGTGGAATCACCGCTTTCTTTGAATGCCCAGAACAACAACTCCAGGTTCATCATGTTGTCAATGATCACCGGGCATTGCCACTTGTCGCGATTGTGATCCCAGGAACGGATAATCTTTGCACCGGGTTTGTATCGTGTTGACAAGGAGCGGGCAGCATCCAGGAGTACCTCCCGGTAACCGGAATTGCCGGTCAGGCGATATCCGTTGCCAAAGCTGTTGTACACCATAAACCCGAGATCGTGCGTTCCTGTATGGTGTCTTAATACCTGCAGCGGTTCCGTGAACTGTATGGCCCGTTCCTTCCATAGCGGATCGTTGGTCTTTTCATACATAAACCAAAGCTCACCCGTGAAGAATCCGCTTGTCCAGTCGTGTGCAGGAACCACTTTCAGAGAACCGTCCTCATTCAGGGTCCTGGGGCTTACCAACGGCCTGCTGGCTTTCATGGCAGAGTCTCTTGAGTCCTTACTGATCGCTTCGGGGATTAAACTGATCGCATATTCCAGCTGTTGGGCAGCAAAATTGAAGTTGTCGGCCACAATATCCTTTGGTTGTCCCGTGTTGCACGACTGTAAAACGATCAGTGTGGCGCATAAAAACGGGGTGATAAATAACTTTAAGTTCATTTTTTGATTGTTATAAAATGGTTTGTTTACTCTTTCATTGCTTTTACCAATCTTCCAGGTTTTTATCGGTGTAGGTAGCAGTGGTGCGTGATTCTTCCGGAATCAGCAGTACTTCAAACGATGACTTTGTACCGGCTGGCAGATTGCATTCCTCGATAATGGCATCATGCATCTTCTGCCATGTGACGACCACAATAATCCGGGTCAGGTTTAGTACATCATGTTGCTTAATCGTTTATAAAAATCGATATTTTCCTTGATTAAAATATCCAACTGAACATAGTTCTGCTTTGTAACCGGCTTTTTGAATATCAGGTATTCAAGCATGGTTTTCATGGCATAAAATCCCTGGTATTCAGGCTCCTGCCCGATCAGGAAATCAATCCTGCCTTTTTTTAATGCTTCAATATTAGCCGAAGTCAAGTCCATGCAAATCATTTTCACGTCTTCAATATGGTTTTCTTCAAGGTAATCAGCGATAAGATTTCCCCGTGAATTTAAAACCACAATGGCCGGAGTATCCCTCTGGCTGCCAAATAGCCGGAAGAGATACATCTCGTTGTTTTCAGGTTCAGTTACTGAAAAAGGGATGCTCAGGACAAGGTTCGTGCATCTGTTTTTCTCCAGATAATCGGCAAATCCTTTTTTTCTGAGAATGGTTGTATTAGCGCTTCTGTCTCCCGTCCTTACAGCATGGAAGATGGCAATGTTTGTTTGAGGCTGAATGATGGAGGTGATCAGTTTGGCCATCATAGAGCCGCATACATAATGATCGGCAGAAAAAAAGGCAAGTGGAGCTGCAGACTCGATCGTGGAATCCACAAAGATATAGGGAATATTCCGGTCATCCATCTTTTTGCACAGGTTGAGGGTCTCTTCATGAAAGGTCGGCCCAATAATCAGGGCATCCATTTCGAAACCGGCAATCTTTTCGAAGGTTTGGCGGCAGGAATAAATGTCATACTGATTATAGGTGAAAACCTGCAACTCAACTTTCACATTTTCGTATTCCTCCAGGGCATGGCGAATGCCATTGTGGATGCTTTCCCAATATGCTCCCAGAGACACTTCGGGTGTAGTGAGGATAATCTTGTAGCTTCTTTTTAAGGAGATGCCCGATATATGAATATTGGTCTTGTAATTTACCTGTTCCAGCACCTTTTCAATGGCTAAACGAGCTGACTCCGATACGTTTCCGCGGTTGTGCAGAACCCTGTCTACTGTTCCCTTGGAAACGCCGGCCATCTTTGCGATATCTATTATCCGGATTTTCTTGTTCATGAGATGAGTTCAATCATAATGATGATGTGTTCGGACACAAAAATACAATTATTTTTTGTTTATCAAGAAAAAACAGATCTGTCTTTGCTCCTGGATGCCCGGAGGATACCCTTTTCATGATATCCAGTGCCTCGGGTACCTCAAAGTACCTGGCCACATGACCGAGAGAGGTGAAGAAATCAGGATGATTTGATTCAAGATTCCGAATGAATTGATGAGAAATAAATTATGATGCACTGCCCGAAATAAAATAAAATCTTTAACTTTGAATTTTCAACCATATTCCGTACTTTTGTGCACGAGAACAGTATGATGTGAGATAGTACATTTAAGACATATTTCCTATGAAACCACTTATTCATGACGATTGTTTATTGCAAAGTGATGCTGCCCGTGAACTATACCATGAGCATGCAGCAAAACAGCCCATTATCGACTATCATTGTCATTTAAACCCTGCTTACATTGCAAACGACTATCTGTTTGATAATCTGGGTCAGCTATGGCTCGAGGGGGATCATTACAAGTGGCGTGCGATGCGTACCAACGGAATTGAAGAAAAGTATTGTACCGGCAAAGAGGCCTCCGACTGGGAGAAGTTTGAAAAATGGGCGGAGACAGTCCCTTACACCATGCGAAACCCGCTCTATCACTGGACCCATCTGGAGTTGAAAAGGGCTTTTGGGGTGGACAAGCTCCTGAACCCGGAAACGGCAAAAGAGATTTATGATGTGTGTACCGAAAAGCTTCGCACACCGGAATACTCCGCCCGCGGGTTGATGAAAAAATTTAAGGTGCAGGTTGTTTGTACAACAGACGATCCAGCAGACACCCTTGAACATCATATTTCGTTACAAGAAGAAGGTTTTGAGATTAAAGTGTTACCCACCTGGCGCCCCGACAAGGCAATGGCGGTGGAGAACCCGAAAGAATACCGGGCCTATGTGGAAAAATTAGCAGATGTGTCGGGTGTAACAATTCGTAAATTTAGTGATCTGATTGAAGCACTCCGCAAACGGCATGATTTTTTCGCAAGTGTGGGATGTAAATTGTCTGACCATGGAATTGAAGAGTTTTATGCAGAACCCTATACAGAAACAGAAATAACACAAATTTTCGATAAAGTGTATGGTGGCATGGAGCTGACAAAAGAGGAGATATGGAAATTCAAATCAGCCATGTTGCATGAAGGCGCAATGATAGATTGGGAAAAAGGGTGGACCCAGCAGTTCCATTATGGCGCCATTCGTAACAATAACACCCGGTTGTTCAAGCAGCTGGGGCCCGACACCGGCTTCGATTCGATCGGAGACTTTACGGTAGCCAAAGCGATGAGTCGTTTTTTTGATCAGCTGGACAAAGAGAACAAGCTGGCAAAAACCATCGTTTACAACCTCAACCCAAAAGACAATGATATGGTCGCAACCATGATCGGTAACTTTCAGGATGGTTCCGTGGCAGGGAAAATGCAGTTCGGTGCTGCATGGTGGTTCCTCGATCAAAAAACCGGCATGGAAGCACAAATGAATTCACTCTCAAACCTTGGTCTTCTGAGCCGTTTCGTGGGAATGCTTACCGACTCGCGCAGCTTTGTCTCTTACCCCAGGCATGAGTACTTTCGGCGCATCTTATGTAACCTCATCGGCAATGACGTGGAGAACGGACTGCTGCCTGCTTCCGAAATGGATTTCCTGGGGAAGATGGTAGAAGACATCTCCTATCACAATGCAAAGAATTTTTTTAATTTTTAAAAACAGGTATAATGAAACTTGGGAAATACAGTATTGGCGTGGGCGACCGTTTCACGCATCAGGGAAAAGCTCAGTTGAGAGCTGTCATGAAAGCAAATGAAAAGGGGTTGCATATCAGCCCCGTTTGGAACAAGTCGAACAGGGAACATATTTATGTTGGCACAGAGCCGGCTGACACCCGCAAGGAGGCTGATGAAGCGGTGAAAGCACTCGGATTCAAGGGCCTTTACTTTGTGGATGCTGACCATATCAACCTGAATACGGTAGCCAAATATGTGGCAGTATCGGATTTTTTCACGCTCGATGTGGCATCATTTATCGGTAAAGAGAGCAGCAAGGGGGAGGTAGATTCTTTTGTCTCCTCTTGTGAAAAATACCTGGGGCAGCTGCAAATTCCCGGAATGAAAGAGCCGCTGTATGTAAACAAAGATCTATTGCTGGAAATTGCTGGTAAGTTTTTGGCGGCAACACAACATGCATCTGAGATTTATGCCTATTTACTAAAAGAAAAAGGTGAAGGCAATTTCATTACCGAGGTATCCATGGATGAGGTTGAGTCGCCTCAGACACCGGTTGAATTGCTTTTCATTTTGAAGATGCTGGCCGATAAAGGGGTTCCGGTACAAACAATTGCTCCCAAATTTACCGGTCGCTTCAACAAAGGAGTGGATTATGTAGGCGACCTGGATCAGTTTGCCAAAGAGTTTGAAGAGGATGTGCTGGTGATTGATTTTGCCGTGAAAGAATTCGGACTGCCGGAAGAACTGAAGTTGAGCGTTCATTCGGGGAGCGATAAGTTTTCGATCTATCCGATCATGGCGGAGGTCATCCGGAAGCACGACAAAGGGTTGCACCTGAAAACGGCCGGAACTACCTGGCTGGAAGAGGTGATCGGGCTGGCTGTAGCCGGCGGTGAAGGGCTGGAGCTGGCAAAGAAGATTTACGAGAACTCCTACAACCGGCAGGAAGAATTGTGTGCCCCTTATGCCGATGTAATTGATATTGATGGTTCTAAACTTCCTTCGGTAGAGGAAGTGAATGGCTGGAGCGGTGAGAAGTTTGCAAATACCCTTCGCCATATTCCCGGTCATCCCGATTACAACGCCAATTTCCGTCAGCTGATCCATGTGGCTTACAAGGTTGCTGCTGAGATGGGAAGTAGCTATACTTCCCTGCTGGAGAAATATGCCGATGTGATTGGTTCCTGCGTGGAAGAGAATATTTACGACAGACATTTGAGAAGATTATTTTCGATTTAAACATAACTGAAAGTACCGGCAAATTTCCAGGTTGTTTCCTCGTTTTTAGAAGGGAGTTTCACGTGATTTGACCCCTGTCAGTAAGGCAAACGATTTATATTTGCCGGTATTTACAACTAAATACAACATATGATGTACGAATTTTTTGATATCAGCGGAAAAGTGATCGCAATCACCGGAGGAACCGGTGTTTTAGGCACTTCAATGGTGGAATACCTGGCAGCTCATGGAGCCCATATAGCTGTGATGGCCCGTAACATTGAGAAGGGTAACCGGTTAATCAGAAAAGTAAAAGATGAAGGCGGAGAGGCCATATTTCTGCAAACAGATGTAACAGATGAGGCTGTTTTGAAACAAAATGCCAGAGAAATTGTGGAGAAATATGGAACCATTGATGTGCTGATCAACGGCGCCGGGGGAAATATGCCGGGGGCTACTATCGGACCGAACAACAATATTTTCGATCTGAAGATGGATGACTTCCGCAAGGTTGTAGATCTGAACCTGATGGGAACAGTCATACCAACGGTCGTTTTTGCCGAATATATGGTAAAGGCAAAAAAAGGAAATATCGTGAACATCTCTTCAGCCTCGGCCCTGCGTCCGCTGACCCGTGTAGCCGGATATGGTGCCGCCAAGGCTGCGGTCACCAATTTCACCAAATATATGGCCGGTGAGCTTGCGACCAAGTTCGGGGAAAATTTTCGGGTGAACGCGTTGTGTCCCGGTTTTTTCATTACGGAACAAAACAGGACATTGCTTACCAATCCCGATGGTTCTTATACCGATCGCGGAAATACCATCATCGCACACACTCCCTTCCGCCGTTTTGGTATTCCCGAAGATCTGTTAGGCACTCTCCATTATCTGGTGAGCGACGCCTCCAGGTTTGTCACAGGAACGGTAGCCATCGTGGATGGCGGCTTTGATGCATTCAGTATTTAATAAAGCTGTAAGCCATAAGTTATAAGCTATAAGCTATAAGCTGTAAGCTGTAAGTGGTAAG
Source organism: Proteiniphilum sp. (assembly GCA_018433945.1). Lineage (GTDB taxonomy): Bacteria > Bacteroidota > Bacteroidia > Bacteroidales > Dysgonomonadaceae > Proteiniphilum. The sequence goes on from JAHDQF010000003.1 coordinate 15,416, forward strand.
CAATAAGCAATCAACGAATCATCAAATCAACGAATCAATTATGTCTCTCGAATTAAAAAAAAATTGTAAATATGCGTTGGTAGTACCTACCAGCATGGGTGTACGTATCACGCCGGTGAACGCCCAGCCGGTACAGAGTTCAAATATGTTTCAGATGCAGGCGACCAGTGCCGAGACCAATGTGGCCAGCATCTCCTCTTACCTGGGACTCCCGGTAAAGGTGCTGACCACCTTTGTGAAAGACAGCCCCATTGCTGCTTTCATCAAAGCCGATTTGCGCGCAAGGAATATGGAATATGAAGGGCCGGAAGTCCCTCAGGGCAATCCCTGGGGCTATCGTCACCAGTTTAACATTGCCGATAGCGGATTCGGGTTACGGGGCCCACGCGTACACAACGACCGGGCCGGTGAGGTGGGCAGGACATTGAATGTGAAGGATTTCGACCTGGACAGAATATTTGGAAAAGAGGGCGTGCAGATTGTGCATCTCTCCGGGTTGATAGCGGCACTGTCGTCCGACACCAGTCACTTCTGTCTGGAGATAGCCCGCTTTGCAAAAAAACATGGAACGCTGATCTCATTTGATCTCAATTACAGAGCCTCCTTCTGGAAAGGCCGTGAGAAAGAACTTCACGAGGTTTTCACTGAAATAGCTTCTCTCTCTGATATCCTCATTGGGAACGAAGAAGATTTTCAGTTATGCCTCGGCATCGAAGGTCCTGAAGCAGGGGGTGAAAATATCGAAGATACAATGGGTGCATTCAAAGGAATGATACTGAACGCAAAACGGGATTATCCGAATGTGACGGTATTTGCCAATACATTGCGGGAAGTGATCAGTGCCAATGAACATCTCTGGGGAGCCATTGTTTATGAAAACGGGAACTGGCATGAAGCACCTCTGCGTAAAATCAACGTGATGGACCGCATTGGCGGAGGCGACGGATTCGTAGGCGGATTGCTATACAGCATCCTGAAAGGCATGACGTCAGAAAAATGGATTCAGTTTGCCTGGGCCAGCGGCGCCCTGGCTACCACCTTCCTGACCGATTATGCCCAACCGGCCGATGAAGAGGTGATCTGGAGCATCTGGAAAGGAAATGCACGCGTGAAAAGATGATTCGGCTTCGCCGTTGTTCGCACTTCGTGCGTAGTTCACTCGCTTCGCTTCGCGATATTCGTGCTGCGCACGTAACTATTGAATAACTATTGAATAACAACTGAATAACTATCGAATAAATGAAAGAAAAAGCTGATATTGGATTGATCGGATTGGCCGTCATGGGCGAGAATCTGGTCCTGAACATGGAAAGTAAGGGGTATACCGTGGCCGTCTTCAACAGAACGGTTGCCAAAGTGGACAACTTCCTGGAGGGGAGAGGCAAAGGGAAAAACTTCATCGGAGCCCACTCATTGGAAGAGTTTGTATCTTCCATTGCCCGTCCCCGCAAAGTGATGATGCTGGTCAAAGCCGGCAAGCCGGTGGATGATTTTATTGAACTATTGATTCCGCTGCTTGAGCCGGGAGACATTATTATTGATGGCGGAAACAGCCATTTTCCCGACACCATTCGCCGTACGAGGTATGTGGAAAGCAAAGGACTGCTCTATGTGGGAACCGGTGTTTCCGGCGGCGAGGAGGGAGCATTGAAAGGGCCTTCCATGATGCCGGGTGGTTCTCCCGCAGCGTGGCCTCACGTAAAAGAAATTTTTCAGGCCGTAGCCGCGAAAGTGGATGACGGTATACCCTGCTGTGACTGGGTAGGCGAGAATGGTGCCGGTCATTTCGTAAAGATGGTGCATAACGGCATTGAATATGGCGATATGCAGATCATCAACGAAGCCTACCACCTGATGAAAGATCTGCTTGGTATGGATGCTTTTGCACAGCATGAGGTGTTCAAGAAATGGAATCAGGGGGTGCTCGATTCCTATCTGATTGAGATCACCACCGATATCCTGGCTTTTAAAGATGAGGACGGATCGCCTTTGGTGGAAAAGATACTCGATACGGCCGGCCAGAAAGGTACCGGGAAATGGACCGCCGTCACGGCTCTCGATCTGGGTATCCCGCTCACACTGATCGGTGAATCGGTTTTCTCACGCTGTCTATCAGCGCAGAAAGATCTGAGGGTAAAAGCTTCCAAAACTCTTACCGGCAAGAAACCGGATTTCAAGGGCGACAAACAGCAGTTTATTGATGACCTTGAAAATGCGATTTACGGAGCCAAAATTATCTCTTATGCGCAGGGATACGACCTGATGATGGAAGCTGCCAAAGAGTATGGCTGGAACCTCAACTATGGAGGTATTGCCCTGATGTGGCGGGGTGGCTGTATCATCCGTTCCCGCTTTCTGGAAGATATCAAAAAAGCATTCGATCATAATCCTGAACTGGAGAATTTGCTGCTTGATCCTTTTTTTAAGAACGCGGTTCAGTCGGCCGAGGAAAGCTGGCGCAGGGTGTGTGCTGCGGCACTGCTGAACGGGATCCCGGTCCCGGCCATTGCCTCTGCCCTGACTTATTACGACGGGTTCCGCAGTGAACGCCTTCCAGCCAATCTGTTGCAGGCACAACGCGATTATTTCGGTGCGCATCAGTATGAGCGTATGGACAGACCGCGGGGAGAATTCTTCCATACCAATTGGACAGGACATGGGGGGAACACAGCTTCCACAACTTATGATGTGTAATGTTGATGTGATGGTGTGATGATTTACTACGAAAAGGGCTCCTCCGAAAGCAGCTTGTCACATGATGACTTGAAAAAAGGCCTCTTTGAAGCATTCGGTAAATTGGGGGAACGGCGGAAGATTCTGGCCGTTCCGCCCGATTATACCCGTCTGCCCAGCAGAGCGGGGGAGCTGACAGAGCTGGCCTGGGAGTACTACGGCGAGAAACTGACCGATATCCTTCCCGCACTGGGTACGCATACACCCATGACAGCACGTCAGATCGATCATATGTTCGGTAAAACACCGAAATCCCTTTTCCGGGATCATGACTGGCGCAACGACGTGGTCACATTGGGTGAGGTGCCGGCGGAATATATCCGGGAAGTATCGGAAGGAAAGGTCGATTTTTCCTGGCCGGCACAGGTCAACAGACTGCTTGTCAAGGGAGGTTTCGATCTGATTCTCTCCATCGGTCAGGTGGTTCCCCACGAGGTGGTGGGTATGGCCAACTATAACAAGAACATCCTGGTGGGTACCGGCGGCAACGAAGGGATCAACAAGAGTCACTACATCGGTGCTGTCTATGGCATGGAGCGGATGATGGGTCGTGCCGATACACCGGTAAGGAGTGTATTTAACTATGCCACTGATCACTTTGCTGCCCATCTGCCCATCATCTATGTGCTGACAGTGGTTGGGGTCAACAGTAGAGGGGAACAGCAGACTTATGGCCTTTATGTAGGTGATGACTTTGACGTGTTCGACCGCGCTGCAAAACTGTCACTGGAAGTCAATTTTGTGATGGTCGAAAAACCCTTGAAGAAGGTAGTTGTCTGGCTCGATCCCACGGAGTTCAAGAGTACCTGGCTGGGCAACAAATCGATTTACCGCACCCGCATGGCGATTGCCGACGGGGGAGAGCTGATTGTCCTGGCTCCGGCCCTGAAAGAGTTCGGAGAGGACAAAACCATCGACCGGCTGATCCGGAAGTACGGCTATTTTGGTACACCCCACACCCTGAAAGCTGTGGAAGAGAACGCGGAACTACGGGATAACCTGAGTGCTGCAGCCCACCTGATCCACGGATCATCCGAAGGCCGGTTCTCCATCACTTACTGCCCTGGAAAAGGAGCAGAGAACCTCACGAAGAAAGAAATTGAAAGCGTGGGATTTCAATGGGCTGACATCGATGCAATGATGCAGCGTTACAATCCTGCAAAGCTCATTGAGGGATTCAATACCCTCCCCGATGGGGAAGAGATCTATTACATCTCCAGCCCTGCCCTGGGATTGTGGGCTTACAGAGACCGGTTTGAATAATGCACGCTCCTTACAAATTCAGCTCTTAAAAAGGAAATGTAATCACTCATTTCCCTCCTCAGACTGTTTTTTATCTTTTGATCTCTGTATCAGGATTTGTGAATTGGAAGACAACAATTGATATAATTATCATGACAACAAGAAGAGAATTTCTAAGAAATGCAGCACTGGCTTCCGCGGGACTGGCTATGGGAGGCATATCAACCATAATGAGTGCCGCAAGTTACAACAGGGTAGTGGGCGCCAACAAGAAAGTAAACCTGGCTCATATCGGCATTGGCAACCGGGGGTGGGAGATCATCAACGATTTCGACAAGACGGGACTGGCCAATGTGGTGGCATTGTGTGACGTGGATCTGGGCGCAGAACATACCCAGAAAGCGCTGGCCAAATTTCCAAACGCGAAACGGTTCAAAGACTTCCGGGAGATGTTCGACAAGATGGGGAACGAGATAGAGGCGGTGGCCATTGCGACGCCCGACTTTGCCCATTTCCCCGCAGTGATGATGGCGATGGCCGAGGGAAAGCATGTGTATGTGGAGAAACCGCTGAGCCGCACCTTCCATGAGTCGGAGCTGCTGCTGAAAGCAGCGAAGAAGTATCCCAACGTAGTCACCCAAATGGGCAACCAGGGCCACTCCGAGGCCAATTACTTTCAGTTCAAGGCTTGGAAAGAAGCAGGTATCATCAAAGATGTGACGGCCATTACGGCACATATGAATAACCCGCGCCGCTGGCATGGCTGGGATCCCAACATCAAAAAGTTTCCTGCTGCAGAACCGGTTCCCGAAACGCTGGACTGGGATACCTGGCTGATGGCGCATGATTATCACGATTACAACAAGGACTTCCACTACGGTCAGTGGCGCTGCTGGTATGATTTCGGTATGGGAGCACTGGGCGACTGGGGTGCGCACATCATCGATACGGCCCATGAGTTTTTGGAACTGGGATTGCCGGAAGAGATCGTACCGTTAAGACTCAGCGGACATAACGATTATTTCTACCCGATGTCGAGCACCATCGAATTTAAATTCCCGAAGCGGGGCAATATGCCGCCGGTGGTGATCACCTGGTACGATGGCCTGGATAATATCCCTGCTGTACCCGAAGGATATGGTGTCTCGGAGATTGATCCCAATATTCCTTCGGTAGCGGGTGGAAAGATTCAGCCGGCCAAACTGAACCCCGGAAAAGAGATCTATAGCAAAGAGTTGACTTTTAAAGGCGGATCGCATGGCAGCACGCTGAGCATCATCCCGGAAGAAAAAGCGAAAGAGATGGAGAAGACGCTGCCGGAAGTGCCGCAGAGTCCCTCCACCCACTTTGCCAACTTCCTGCTGGCCTGCCAGGGAAAAGAGAAGACCCGCTCGCCGTTTGAAATATCGGCTCCGTTGAGTCAGGTGTTCTGTCTGGGTGTGGCTGCACAACGGCTGAACAGAAAGATCGTTTTCGACAGAGAGACCAAACATGTCACCAACGATGCCTTTGCCGATGCTTTCTTGACGGGTGAGCCCCCAAGGAAAGGATGGGAAGATTTTTATGTAATCTGAGATTTGTGATCCGAGATATGAGTTGTATGAGTTTGGGATCTGGTGATTGTAAATCCTTACTCGGGATCGTCGGGTTGACCCATTTGGTGTTGATACATGAAACGATTAAACACACATGATTAAAATAACACGATTAAAAAAAACAGCAATGAAAAAAAACAGTTTATTACTTTTTGTGATGGTCGCATTATTCGCCTCCTGTTCACAAGGCCCAAAATGGCAGGAGTTATTTAACGGAAAAGATCTGCAGGGATGGGAAAAATTGAACGGAACTGCAGAATACATGATTGAGGACAATACGATTGTCGGTATTTCCCAATTGAATACGCCAAACACTTTTCTGGCAACTACGGAAAATTACGATGATTTTATTCTGGAGTTTGAATTTAAGGTGGACGACGGATTAAATTCGGGTGTGCAATTCCGGAGCAACAGCCTGGCAGATTATAAAGACGGCCGTGTGCATGGATATCAGTTCGAAATTGATCCTTCCGATCGTTCCTGGACGGGAGGCATCTACGACGAAGCAAGGCGCGGCTGGCTCTACCCGATGAATTACAATCCCGAAGGTATGAAGGCATTTAAACACGGGGAGTGGAACAGTGCCCGCATTGAAGCCATCGGCAACTCCCTCCGTACCTGGGTGAACGGTGTTCCCTGTGCCGACCTGCTGGATGATACCACTCCCTCAGGATTCATTGCGTTGCAGGTGCATTCCATCGGGAACAACGCCGCGCTTGAAGGAAAGAGGGTCGCCTGGCGCAACATCCGTATCCTTACCGAAGAGCTTGACAAGTACAGGATGCCGGAGAATCCCGAGGTGACGCAGATCAACCAGATCGCCAACACCATCTCGGAGCGGGAGGCTGCCGAAGGCTGGAAGCTCCTTTGGGATGGCAAAACCACCGAGGGGTGGCGTGGAGCCAAACTGGATGGTTTTCCCGATAAAGGATGGTCGATTGAAGATGGAATCCTCAAGGTACACAAGAGTGACGGAGGTGAGTCTACCAACGGCGGTGACATTGTCACTACCCGTCCCTATAAAAACTTCATGCTGAAGGTCGATTTTAAAATCACCGAGGGAGCCAACAGCGGCATCAAGTATTTCGTGGATACCAGCCTGAACAAAGGCGAAGGATCGGCCATCGGTTGTGAGTACCAGATACTGGATGACAAGCGGCATCCCGATGCAAAGATGGGCGTCAACGGTAACAGAACCCTCGGTTCATTGTACGACCTGATTCCTGCTCCCGCCGACAAACCTTTCCGCAACGGATTTTTCAACACGGCCATGGTGGTGGTGGAGGGGAACCATGTTGAGCACTGGCTCAACGGTGTGAAACTACTGGAGTATGAACGTAACAACGAAGAGTGGAACCGGCTTGTTCAAACCAGTAAGTACAAGGACTGGCCCAATTTCGGGAATGCTGAAGAGGGGTTAATACTCCTGCAGGATCACGGCGACGAAGTGTGGTTTCAGAATATCAAGATTAAAGAGCTTTAATAGAGCTTGAATGAAGATAAAATGCAAAACCTAACCGCCGGCATTCCCGGCGGTTAGGTTTTAAGGTTCGTTGATCCATGACTGGAGCTTCACCCGGCAGCTCTCAGGGGGTGCAATCCCGTTTATAAAAATTCCTCTTTCAACGCTTCCACCCACTTTGCCAGCCGTTCCTGCGTCATGTCATACTCATTGTCCTCATCGATGGGCAGCCCTACGAACATTCCGTCGATCACTGCCATGGAGTCGTCGTAGGTATAACCTTCGTCGGGTACTTGCCCCACGATGGTAGTTCTGTCAGCAATCTCATCATAGACCACTTTCATCGATTCAGCAAAACTGGTGGAGTAGGAGGCACTGTCACCCAGTGCAAAGATGGCCACTTTCTTGCCGGAGAGATCAAGATTGGAGAAAGAGGGCAGAAAGCCCTCCCAGTCGTCCTGTAGATCGCCCATGCCGGTGGTGGAGGTGCCGACGATGTAATAGGGGTAATCCCTGATCTCCTCAAGGGTGACCTCCCGAACGTTGAAGAGATCGGCCGCTCCCTCAAAGAGATCCTGCACCTGCCTGGCGACAGATTCTGCGTTCCCGCCCGAGCTGCCGTATAATATGGCTATTTTGTTCATGTTGTTGCAATTTTTGATGTAATTGTTACAGATGTTAAACAGCTCTTCCGCAAAATTGTTTGTTGAAAGTATGAGGGAGTGTGGCAAATCTTTTGTCAGGAATCAAAAATAAACTATTTTTGCAGTTCCGTATGGCGCGGTAGTTCAATGGATAGAATAGAAGTTTCCTAAACTTTAGATTCGGGTTCGATTCCCGGCCGTGCTACAATCATTATCGAGAATCAGTTTGCCCCTGAGTGTCGGACAAAATGTCTGACACCTAGGGGCAAATTGCTGGTTTCAGTTGAAAACGAATCGTACTTGCCAGCTGACAGGCCAGCAGCTCAAGGTGAAGATGGGCCATGGTGGCTTCCTGGTCATGAGCATGCAGTATCAAGCTGCAATGTGGGTTAAATTCTTGCAGCAGTGATATGAGAGCCTAATCTCCCGGAGAGGTGACGATTCGTATAACCTTCGAGATGAGCCTCCAGATTGCCGGAGTGCATGGATTCATCTGCAATACGAAGTCGTATGTAGATTCGTTGCAACACGTGGTTAAAGTCCAGTCTGTTCAGCATCTCTTTGCTGGCGGCACCCATTCCTTTCAGGTTGTTGCTGTAGAGGATGTTATGGGGGTTGGATGTGAGGTCGATGGGGAGTGTGTTGCCGATCAGCTCCTGGGTGTAGGGATAGTAGGCGATGATGTTGAATGATCCGCTACCCGTGGGATAGTAGATGGGAGTTGTGGAGCTGAAATAACCTGCACCGTTGGTGCTGTAAGGAATGTTGCGATGAGTAACATTTCCTTCGGCAGATACACCGA